>JBBRFJ010000030.1:0-27499 GCA_038224475.1 Burkholderiales bacterium | reverse complement strand
AGCCAAGCGCGATGGTTTCTATTTTGAAACCTTGATCGATTTAATCAAGTCGCCGTTTATTTTTGCGGACTTAAATGAGTCATGGGGCAAGCCGCGCATTAAAGCCGCAGTGCTTTTGATTGAGCATGCGATTCGGCGGGCTTCCGTGGTTGCGGGTTTGTTGCGCATGCGCGAGGCGCTCCTCCGTTTGCCCTCGCCACTTGCGGCGGCGCGCGAACATTCCGGGCTTGATGACGCGTTGGCGTTGCTAGATCGATTGATCGAAGCTGATCGTGCCTTCACCTCGGCTCGCCGCGCGGCATCTGCGTGGATGATTACCCTAACCGAAAGTTTAAATACACTAGGCCTCGACGTGGGGTTGGCACGCGATGCTGCCGGTGCCGGCTTGCTCGCGCTGCTTGCTGAATCTGCAACTGATGTCGCATCGAGCCGCGTGAATTTATCGATGAGCGAGTGGATGGATTGGTTGCGCGGACAGATAGAGGAAGCGCGGTTTCGCGATCAAACCATTGATAGCCCGCTGGTGATGACTTCCCTTGACGCGACCCGGTTTCGGCATTTCGACGCAACGGTGTTGATTGGCGCATCAGCCGGTAACCTGCCCGGCAAACCCGCTAATACGGGCGTCTTCAATCAATCGGTGCGACGAACGCTGGGCCTTAAAACGCATTCAGATACGCTGGAAAATATGACCGCAGATTTGATCGGCGTGTTGAGTCGCAGTGATGAGGTTTGGATGAGCTGGCAGGCAAACGGCGGCAGTGCTGACGAACCAGCCAGCCCGTCGCCTTGGGTGGCGGCGTTGCTGCTGCAAGCGAGGTTGTCGGAAAAAGCGCGTGCGGGCGGCGAAGGCCGACCGCCACTAAGCGTGAAAATACAGCAGGCATCGACACAGGCATCGCCCCGGAAGCCAATAGACACGAGCATCCCCAGCCATAGTGCTTCAAGACCCGCGCCAGTGCTTGCGTCTGGGCAGGTGCCGAAAAAAGTATCTGCCAGTGGCTATCAGAGTTTGATTGATTGTCCATACCAATTTTTCTCGCGTGCCGTGTTGAAGCTGCGCTCGCCTGATGAGGTGGAAGAAGAAATGGAGAAGCGCGATTTTGGTGAATTCGTGCATGAAATTCTGCATCGATTCCATCAGCGTTTTGCCGCGGTTACCGGAATAGCGATGGCGGATTTGAGACTAGCTTTGCTGGCTGATACTGAAGCGGTTTTTGCCGCGGCGCTGGAACAAAACTTCATGGCGCGCGCTTGGCGTTTGCAATGGGAATCGGCGATTGACGCGTATCTAAATTGGCAGCTGAAACAGGAAGAACACGGCTGGCGGTGGCGAGCGGGCGAATTTGAAAATGGTTTTTCGCTATCGCTCGAAAACGGCGAATCATTCAGGCTTGAAGGCCGACTCGACCGCATTGATCAACGCGTGTCCGAGGGCAAATCTCAAACCGCAGTAATTGACTACAAGGCGCGCGCAGCCGCAGCACTTCAGGCCAAACTAAAGTCAGCGGGCGAAGATGTGCAGTTGCCGGTTTATGCAGCATTGGCCGAGGCCGCGTATCCAGATTTTGAAGTGGCGGAAGCCGCGTATTTGAGCATTGAGCGAAACGCCGTAAAGCCGATTCCTTATCCTGATTCTGAGCATATCGGCGAGGCGCATGTGATGCGCCTTCACACCCTATTTGAAGCAATGCACGATGCTGCGCCGCTGCCTGCGCAGGGCGTGGAAAAGGTCTGCCAGTTTTGCGAAGCGCGTGGTTTATGTCGCCGCGATTATTGGCTAAATTTAGTCGCGGATAGCAATGATGATTGAAGCAGCTCCAACGTCCCGCGCTGCGCTCACCGAGGCCGCGCTCGACCCGACGCGCAGCGTGGTAGTTGAAGCTTGCGCGGGTTCCGGCAAGACCTGGCTGCTGGTGTCGCGCATCCTGCGTTTGCTGTTGTCGGGCGCTGTGCCGTCAAGCATTCTGGCTATCACGTTTACACGTAAAGCGGCCGAGGAAATGAAGGCGCGATTGATGCAGTGGCTCGAATTGCTGGCGACCGCAAGCGAGGCAGAGACGCGGCAATTTTTGCAACAGCGGGCGCTGAATGACGCGGAAATCGATGCACTGTTGCCGCGCGCGCGCCAGCTCTTCGCCGAGGTCGTGTTCGCCACACCACAACTCGGCATCTCAACATTTCACGGTTGGTTCCAGCAATTGTTGTCGGCAGCGCCGCTGGGATTGAGTGCGTCGGATGCCAGCATTGCCGAAAGTGAATCCAGCTTGCTCGAAGAAGCCTGGCTGATGCTGGCAGAAACACTCAATCGCGATTCCGGATCAGCGGCAGCCGAGGCACTCAATCGCTTGTTTACAGAATGGGGCTTGCACAGCACCAAGACAGTGTTGTGGAATTTCGTCAAGCGTCGCGCTGAGTGGCGGGCTTATGCAAAAGGCTCGCTACATGTTGACGTTACCGACGATGCTGACCCTGCATTAACTGATGCGGCACTGGAGCGTTGGCGCAGCGAATGGCGGATCGATCTGGATTCTGATCCTCTTGAAGTGTGGGCGCGCGATGCATCGGTTGAAGCCAGTATTCGCGCGCTTGTTCGGTCGATTCTTACGACCTCAGGCACTACAGACGCGGCCATAAAATGGGCTCGGTCGCTGGAGCTTGCAAGTGCCGCCGCAGGTGTTGCTTCAAGTGCGGCTGCCTCGCCTGCTCACTATTTTGAGGCGGTAAAATCGGCTTGCATGACGAAGGAAAATAGCCCCCGGGTCACCCAGTCAAAATGGGCCGACAAAGCAAATGCGCTTGACTATTTTCAAGTGCTTTGCCGGTCTATTTTTGTAGTAACTGACGCGCTTACCAATCGCGAAATTTATGCCTACAACCGTGATGCGTTGCTGGCCGGGACAGCGCTGTTACAGGCCTATGAAAAATTAAAAACAGACCAGCGCTCAATTGACTTTGCCGATCTTGAATGGCGTTCTTTTTCGCTGTTGGCGCATAGTGAACACGCTGAGACGATGCAATATCGCCTCGATCAACGCTACCGCCACATACTGCTGGATGAGTTTCAGGATACCAATCCGATTCAGTGGCAATGCCTCACCGCATGGCTGGATGCGAGCGTGGGCGCGGATAACCGGCCGACCGTGTTTATGGTTGGCGATCCAAAGCAGGCGATCTATCGGTTTCGACACACCGATGCGCGCCTGTTTCAAATCGCAAAAAATTACTTCGCCGAGCATTTTGACGCGAGCATTTTTGCGCTTAACAGCACCCGCCGGAACGCGCCCGCCGTTGTCAATTTTGTCAATGGTGTTTTTTCGGCTGAGCTCGTATTTGACGGCTTTGCGCCGCATGAAACTGAAAATATTGACCTAAATGGCGCGGTGGTGGTGCTGCCTAAATTTGTGTCCGCGCCTTCCGAATCATTGACTGGCGAAACCGGACTGCGCAATTCGCTGACTACGCCGTTGCCCGACGACGTTGAAGACCGCTATGCGGCAGAAGCCGCGGCACTGGCGGCGGGGATTGATGATGCGGTCAATCAAATCGTGGTCAGAGAATCACGCGATGGCGAGGTCAATGAGCGAGCCGCCCGATATAGCGACGTGATGGTTTTGTTTCGCCGCCGCGCGCCGCTCGCGGCGTTTGAGCGTGCGCTACGCGAAGCGCGAATTCCCTATGTCGGTGCACGGCCAGGCGGGCTGATGGCAGCCCTAGAGGTGAGTGACATGGTGGCGCTGTTAACATTTCTGTCGTCGCCAAATGATGATCTGGCGCTCGCGCAGGTATTGAAATCACCGCTTTTCAATTCTGACGACAACTTGTTGTTAAGCCTGCGTTTTGCGCCGTCTGAAGGCACTTGGTGGCAGCGGTTGCAAATGATAAGCGCCGCTGAACAGATCACACGCAAATTAGCCGCGTGGCTGCACGCAATGGACAGCCTGCCGGTTCACGATTTGCTGGATCGGATTTTTCATGAAGCCGATGTCTTGGACGCCTACGCGCTTGCGGTGCCCGAGATGATGCGCGCGAGCGTGCTGGCCAATTTGAATGCGTTCATGGCGTTGGCACTTGAGGTTGATAGCGGTCGCTATCCTAGCTTGACGCGATTTTTAAATGAATTAAAACGCTACCACGCGCTGCCGGACAATGAGGCACCGGACGCAGGCGCGCTGTTGGGTAATGAGTTAGAAGATGCGGCGACTGATGTGTCGATGGCCCCTTCGGTCAATGCGGTGCACTTGATGACCATTCATGCCGCAAAGGGTTTGGAGTCGCCGATTGTTTGGTTGATTGATTCGGATGATGTGTCAACGCGGGCTGATGCGCATGCCGTGCTCAGCGACTGGCAGCCCGACGACGCGGCACCGCGCCACTTTTCGTTTTGGGCCACAAAATCACTGGCAGGTAAAGATCGCGCAGCGATTCTCGAAGAGGAAGCCCGCGTTAATGCGCGCGAACAATTGAATTTGCTTTATGTGGCCGCCACCCGCGCCAAGCAGTATTTGGTGGTGAGCGGAACTGAGCGCAAGTCGGGCAAAGAAGCCGTTTCCTGGCATGACCGGGCGCTGCAAGTAATGGAAGCGAACGGTGGATTGGTGTCGAGTGTTCTGTGGCCCGCTGAAGTGCGGTCGCATCGTGTGCCGTCAATCGCGCTGCCATCAATCGCGCTGCCTTTGACCGCAAATGCGGAAACTGAAGATGCAGGCAATGTGCGCACGGCGGCGCCCCTTCCTTCCACCCCCGCTGCCGGCATCGGCTCGCGTGAAGCGTTCGCTCTGTCTGATCTAAAACGTGAAAAGGGTATTGCGATTCACGCTGCGCTGGAAATGATGGCCACCGAGAAATCCGCTTTGCTCCGCAGCGCGAACAAGTCGAACGCATTTTCTGAAGAGGTGTTGTCGATGGCCGAGAAAATATTTAATGCGCCTGCGCTCCAACGTTTTTTCGACGCCCGCCAATTTGTGGCGGCGCATAACGAAATTGAAATTGCCCTGCAGGTGGATAGGGAATTACTCGCTCACCGCATTGATAGATTGGTCGAGTTTGAGCGCGAGGTGTGGGTGCTGGATTACAAAACGGGCGACAGCAATGTTGCGCTGCACCATGCGCAAATCGTCGCCTATTGTGCCGCGGTCGAGCCGCTATATCGCGGCAAAGCCATATTCGGCGCGGTGATTGACGCTTCCGGCGCGCTGCACTTGGTGTGCTGAAAATACGCCGCACCAAATGCGATCCGCCTTCGCGTTGCAACTGATTTAAGGCACAACACTGGTGCAATCTGGCGTTACGATCGTTGGCCGCTATGTTCGCTAGCGCACCAACAAGTGAATGACTCAATTGGTAAAATGCATCGATCTTCCGCCGCTGCCGCTCTGTTCAGGGGTGGCCCGTAACCCGGAGTTCTGCTTGGCATGGCTGATGCTTAGGGGAAGTCACTTCTTCAATGCGGTTTCACTCATGTCTGATATCAAACGCCTCATTAAGCACTTGGGTTCGGGTCTCGCTTCTGGGAGCAGTCTATCGGCGGTGATCAGCCCGGCTGACATGCGCGCTAGTTTTGCGGCAGTGATTGATGGTGGCGCAGAGGACATTGAACTGGGCGCGTTGGTGGCAATGTGCGCGAGCATTCAAGCACATCGCGATACCGAAATGTTCAGCGAAATCCTGCTGGGGCTGAGTGAAGCTATTCGCGAACGATCCATGCCGATTTCCTGCGCTCGATATGGTTATTCGAGCGTCGTCATTCCCAATTATGGTGATTCGAATTGCGGCAACGCGATCCCGCTGATTGCCATCAAATTGCAGCGCATGGGGATCCGTGTGCTGGTGCATGGGGCGCTGGAGACGGCCGGCGGATTGGCTAATTGTGGCGTGTTTCGCGAGCTGGGCGTATTGCCGGTCACCACGCGCGGGCAAGCCGAACGCAGGCTGGCTGAAGATGGTCTGGCGCTCGTGCCGACTTCGCTTATTTCACCCGGACTGGCGGCGATGATGGCACTGAAAGCACGCTTGGGCGTGTGCACCCCCGCGCATATTCTGGCCGATATGTTGATGCCGATTTTGACTGACCCTGCACAGACGCTGCACGTTCTCAACATCCCCGCCTGGCTTAGCGCGCTCGCCGATACCGAAAGCGTGGTGATGCAAACGCCGACGCTTTTTTCCACCAGCATCGACATAACCGGATGTAAGTTCGGCAGCCTCGATAGTCGCCCGCAGCTTAAATATCGGGCGGGGTCGGATGCTCGGTCGCGCGAAGGCAATGGTGACAGTAGTAAAAAAGTCGCCGTTGGGGGTAGTGCTGATCCTCGTGGCTGGCAGACCCTGTTTCAAGAAGAAATGGAATCGCGTGCGGATGTTGTTCCATTCGCCGGGCGCGACTCACTTAAAACCTCACACACCCGCTGGGTTGCCAACGCGATTCCCACCGATCCGCGCGGTCTCGCCGGATGGACCCGACAGCGGCTGGATGCCAACATTGCGCTGCCGCAGCCGGTGGTGAATCAGCTGGCCTGTTGTCTCTATGGTGTGGGCTATGCTGATGATTTCAATCAAGCCAAGGCCATGGCGGCGGTGGAGACGGGGAGTTTAGCGGCTTAGTACCGTCCCGACTAATTTGATCCCTAATTGCGTCTGCGGTCATGATTGCAGGAGTTCAGAACTGCGAATCCCGTTTAATGGGCCGCAACATTTCGCAATCCGGAAAATTGATTCGTTTAGCGAGCGCTAATCTCCTATTTACTCGGGTCGATAGACGCAAAATTGTGCGACCTTGCTTGAAGGTCCGCAATCGCGACGAAAGAACGTGCCCCCGATATAGGAGCCACTAACCTCTTCATTATTGATTAAGGTTCCGGTCGCTTGGTTGATATCAACAGGTTTAACCAACTGACATGATCGAAAAAGACCAATGAATAGGCGCGGAACACGTGTCTTAGGTGGCATCACCAACGGTTCGAAGGTTCTTTCTATCCCCACAGCACCAAGAGTGGGTAGAGGCTCAATTGGAGCGCTTGATTGCTGAATGTAAGGCGTGACCTGCTTGAATGGCACATGTGTAGTATCACGAATCGTACGTGGCAACTCATCCTTCACCAGTTTAGCGTCATAAATGCGCGCTACAAAAGCTGGCTCTTTACAAAGCGCGCCTACCGGTGGAACTTTGTTCGCTGCAAATTTCGCCTTCAGCGTGAGTTCGCTGCCCTGTTTAAAAGAATCAGGCGGGTCAGCGGTGATTTTTGTTGGTACGACTAAATCAGTCGTCAAGCTTAGGTTGGTGGCATCTGCCTTAAATGCGATTATAGATAAAAGAAAAATCCTACCGAGTGGCACGTGGTTCATGATCGCTCTCCCATATAGTGGTTTCACAAGTCACAGCAGATGCTACTACTTTTAAGCAGAATTGGTGCAAAAGTTCTGACCCCATTGTTTTGCTGCCAGCGCTAAATGCCGTCGAGCCCATCAATAACAAAAAGCACGCTACATCATTAACCGAATCACCTGCGCCGGCTCCGGCTCCACATAACTCTCGGGATCAAACGCCGTGTCACCCTCCGCAGAAGATTCACCACTTGCCTTAAGATTCGCAAAGTCAAAAAGATTACGATCTAGCAAATGCGAAGGCGATGCATTTTGCAGGGCGCGGAAAATACTTTCTACGCGACCCGGAAAATGTTTCTCCCAATCGCGCAGCATCAGCTTGACTTGCTGGCGCTGCAGATTATCTTGCGAGCCGCATAAATCGCAGGGAATAATCGGGAATTGTTTGACCAGGGAATAGGCTTCCAGATCGCGCTCTTCCACATAGGCGAGGGGGCGGATCACGACGTGTTTGCCATCGTCTGAGCCTAGTTTGGGCGGCATGGATTTCAGCTTGCCACCGAAAAACGCATTCAGAAAAAACGTTTGCAAAATATCGTCGCGATGGTGGCCCAGCGCGATTTTAGTAGCGCCGATTTCACTTGCGACTCGATAAATCACACCACGCCGGAGCCTCGAGCAAAGCGAGCACATGGTTTTGCCTTCAGGAATCACTCGCTTTACGGTCGAATAGGTGTCTTGGTGTGCGATTTGAAACGGCACGCTGAGTGACGCCAGATAATCCGGCAGGATATGTTCGGGATAGCCGGGATGTTTCTGATCAAGATTGAAGGCGAATAGTTCAAACGGTACCGGGGACTTTTCGCGCAAGCCCATCAGCACATCCAGCATCGCGTAGCTGTCTTTGCCGCCGCTCAGGCAGACCATTATCTTGTCGTTGGCTTCAATCATGTTGAAGTCTGCAATGGCAGTGCCCACGAGGCGGCGCAAGCGTTTGGCCAGTTTATTGGCTTCCAATATTTGCTTTGGTGTTCGATTTAAAGCAGATGAAGGCGCAGCACTTGAGGATTGAGCCGGCGGCGCTGCAAATGTGGTGGTGTCCATGCTCCAATTTTACCGCGAAGTTCGAATGACCTACGGGTGGCATGCTTCGTAATGGAGCGGGCTATTACGGATAGCGCTTAAAAACGTATTTTTTTAATCATGCGCCTTGACCTCAGATTGCGCTTTCGCGTCCCGACCTCGTGGAGGACCATGCATTTACGAAAAAAAGTGATCCCGACGAGGGGCGATTTTTACATCGCGATTTCGCGCCCGCCATCGACCGCCAGAATCTGCCCCGTCACATACGCGGCATCCAACATTAAATACTTTACGGCTCCCGCTATATCTTCTGCGGTGCCGATTCGCTTGAGCGGCGTTTGCTGGATGATGCGTTCACGTTCTTCGGGGGGATAACTGGCATCGTCTTCGGGCCACATAATGGCGCCAGGCGAAACGCCGTTGACGCGAATGTCGGGGCCGAGATCGAGCGCAAGTGATCGCGTCAAACCGGCCAACCCAGCCTTGGCCGCGTTGTAAACCACAAAATCTTTGAGCGGACGATCAACATGGATATCCACAATATTCACAATCGCGCCACGCTGTTCGCGCAAATAGGGTGCCGCGGCCTGCGATAACCAGAGCGGGGCTTTCAAGTTCGAGCCCATCAATTCAGTCCAATGGTCTTCGTCGATCGTGCCGATGGGCGTGGGATAAAAAGTCGAGGCGTTATTGACCAGACCGTCCAGCCGACCAAAGCAGGTGTACGCCTGATCGACGAGGCCTTTAAGTGCATTCGTAGCCAACAAGTCGCCTTGTACAACCGCCGCCGATTGGGCGCGCAGAAGATTTAGCTCGCTCGCCAGCGCGTCAGCATCGAGGCGAGAATGATTGCAATGCACAATCACGTTGATGCCAGCGCCATGCAGCGTTCGCGCGATGGCCGCGCCGACGCGCTTGGCGGCACCGGTGATAAGAATGGATTTTTGTGAGTCGATATTCATTATTGTTGCCAATTCAAGGGTTGCGCCGGAAATCGGGATGTTGGACGACATTTCCGTTGCGTGGGTTTTCGTTCAAACTTGCAAACTGATTCTAACCGACGCCACGCGCCATTTAATTGAAGCCGCATATTTTGAAAACACCACTGCCCGCCACCCAAACTTCGCAGCTGCCGATCCCCGATGCGGAAGCGCTTGCGCATTCACACGCCTGTGCCGCACATATTCACGCTGAAATCGAACGCCATCATGGCTGGATTTCGTTCGCGCAGTTTATGGATTTGGCGCTCTATGCGCCCGGCCTCGGTTATTACGCCGCTGGCGCGCGCAAGTTCGGTGTGGCGGGTGATTTCGTCACGGCCCCAGAAATTTCTTCGCTGTTTGGTGAGTGCATTGCGCGCTCGATTGCCGACACGATAAGAGTCACGGATGGCGATGTATTGGAGTTAGGCCCCGGCTCTGGCAAGCTCGCCTGCGACGTGTTATTGGCACTCGACAAACTAAATCAATTGCCGAAAAATTACTTTTTGCTGGAGGTAAGCGCGGATTTGCGACAACGCCAAACACAAGCGCTGGCGAGGCTTCCGAGGCATCTCGCTGAGCGCGCAATATGGCTGGAAACGCTGCCAAAAAGCTTTGAAGGTGCGATTATTGCAAACGAGGTGTTGGATGTGCTGCCGGTGCATTTGCTTCATTTCTTGGGAGGGCAAATTTATGAACGCGGTGTCGCATCTGACGCAGAGCAAAATTTTGTATGGCGCGATAATTTGTTATTAGCGCCATCAATAAAACCCGCCGCGAAATGCATTCAGGCTGGCTTTACTGATGGCATCGTGTCCGATGATTACCTCACCGAAGTCGCGCCAGCGGTCGGTGGGTTGGTCAAAAGTCTCGCGGAAAGTTTGGCACGCGGCACGATTTTGTTGATCGACTACGGTTTCCGCCAAGCCGAGTTTTATCATCCCGGCCGCAGCACCGGCACGCTGATGTGCCATTACCGACATTACGCGCACACCGATCCATTTTTGTATCCCGGCTTACAGGATATTACGGCGCATGTGGATTTTAGCGATGTGGCTGAGGCGGGCATCGATGCTGGGTTGGAGCTCATTAATTACACTTCGCAGGCGCAGTTTCTATTGGCGGCGGGCATCACCGAGCTGTTGGCACAGCATGATCCGGCCGATGCCGCCACGTTCTTGCCGTTGACCAATCAGGCCCAACGTCTTCTAAGCCCCGCTGAAATGGGGGAGTTTTTTAAGGTAATTGGATTTTCAAAAGGCGGCTGCGAGATTCCTGTGCTGCTGAACGCAAGGCCGATGCCTTTATGAAAAATTCGGCGAATTCGGTGGGTGCATTTCGCTGCTGGAGTATGCATTTTGGCGGTCACTTTATTACTCGCTGTCTACGTACCCACCCCGACTCTATCTACACGTTTTGGACGATCCGGGGTGTCTCTCGCTGCGCTGATAGCCATCTTTGGGGAGTTCGCAGGCAGATATTATTTTTTTCTATTACCTTTTTTGTGCGGACTTTACATACTGCGGGAAGCCTTTCGTGATAAAAAAGTTTCTCGAAAGTAAACCCCAGCATAAACGGGCGGTTTGAACCAATTTATGCCGGAGAGCCGCCCCGGTATTAGACTTTTAGATTTGAATTTCTTATTTCGTCGCTAACAGCATTTCAGCCGCCCGCTCCAGCGCCAGAGACTGCGCGGTGCATTCAGGCGTGGGCATCGCGAAGGCTTGGGTTTTTTTATTGACGCTTTTAAACACGCAAGCACCGCCGACGTACACGCTGAATTCACCGGTCTCAAATTTGCGCCACGCGGCTTCATCGGTGAGCGGCTCAGTCGCAAGGATCACCATCCGATCGCCCTCGGCGTTGAGTGCGCCTAGGTCCATGCTGACATCACAATCCACGAGTTTGGCGGTCGGAAAAGGATGGGCGCGCTCGAGCGCATGAAGCGTGCTGGAACAGTGCGCATAGAGCGCATCACCATTCGACAACAGGAAATTAAAATTGCCATAGCGTGCGATAGCTTCGGTAATCTCGGCAAGCGCAGGCGCGAGCTCGGCCCACGTTGGCGGTGTCGCGCGATCCAGAAATTTGGCACTCAGCTCCTGCATCAGCCAGCAAAATGCTTTTTCGCTGTCGGTCGTACCGATGGGTAAAAACCGGTGGTTGCAACCGTCCTGAAGACGGGGTTCAGGCTGAAAATTTTTCAGGTCCCCGTTGTGCACAAATACCCAGCTTTGGCCGAGCCATTCGCGTATGAACGGATGGCAATTCGACAATCCTGGCAAGCCTTGCGTGGCCTTGCGCACATGCGCTAAAACGATTTTTGATTTGATCGGATAGTCGCTTAAAAAAGCGGCGAGCTTTGAATCGCTGGCAGGCTGATCGTCGTGAAAAACCCGGCAGCCCGAGCCTTGATAATAAGCAATTCCCCAGCCGTCGGCATGATCAGCGGTACGACCGCCACGGGCAGCAAAGCCGGTGAATGAAAACGTGATGGCCGCAGAGCCATTGCAATTCATGCCTAGTAATTGGCACATATTTTTAAGTTTTGAAAAAATGAAATGTTAGTGATGTGTACTTAACGCAAAATCAACCGCCGCCAACGCGTGCAACATGGTTGTATCAAACAACGGCAGCCCCAATTCGCTCTCGCCGTCGCCCCCCAGAATCAGCGGTAATTCGGTACAGCCTAGCACGATGCCTTGTGCGTCGCGACCGCTTAAGTCAATACAAATTTTTTGCAACCTGCGGCGGGAGGCTTCCTTAATCTCGCCTTGGCACAGCTCTTCAAAAATAATCCGGTGCACCTCAGAGCGATCAGTTTCATTTGGCACCACACACTCAACGCCGTGGGTGCGCAGTCGGTCTACATAAAACGGCTGCTCCATCGTAAATCGTGTGCCGAGCAGCCCGACCCGCGTGATGCCTTGCGCCAAGATGGCTGCGGCCGTGACGTCCGCGATGTGCAGTAGCGGCACCTTGATCGCGGCCTGAACATCGGCGGCTAGTTTGTGCATGGTGTTGGTGCCAATCAGCACACAGGCGGCCCCGCTGCTTTCTAAATGGCGGGCCGCATCGATCAGAATTGTGCCCATACCGTGCCAGTCATACAAGCGCTGGCGCTCGGCGATATCCGCGAAATTCAGGCTGATGATATGGATGGACGCCGAATTCAGGCCGCCCAATCGCCGCGCTGTTTCCCGGTTAATAATTTGGTAATACAGGGCGGTGGATTCCCAGCTCATGCCGCCGATCAGTCCAATTTTCTTCAATGTCTTGCTCTCGATTTGATGAATAGTCGTTATTTTATGATGTTTATACGAGAAATTAAGTGCAATAATTCTACGAAAATAGCATATCTGTAGTATTTTATTTTATGAAAAAACTGGACGCCGTTGATAAACACCTTCTCGCGCTCTTGCAGGAGGACGCCGAGACGCCCATCGCAGAGCTGGCTGCAAAAGTAAATTTATCGTCAACGCCATGCTGGCGACGCGTGCAGCAGCTCAAAGAGAGCGGGCTGATACGCAAGCAGGTCGCGTTATTGGACGCTAAAAAGCTCAATGTGGGCGTGACCGTTTTCGTCGCGGTGCGAACCAACCAACATAGCCAGAAATGGTTTGATAAATTTCATGCAGCGGTCAACGATATACCCGAAGTTGTTGAGTTTTATCGCATGAGCGGTGATGTCGATTACCTGCTGCGGGTGGTGGTGCCAGATATTGCCGCTTATGATGCGGTGTACAAACGATTGATACGCGGATCCGATTTATTTGATGTCAGCTCAAGTTTTGCGATGGAGCAAATCAAATTAACCACCGCTTTGCCGCTGGACTACGTTTAAAGAGCGGCAGGTGTCTCGCGCCAAGCATTACCAAGTTGGTGCACTGCCATACCCTGTTCACGGTACACTAGCGGCGATAATTTCAAATAAAATAAGCAGCGCAAATCTGTAAACCGATCCAAACGGTTTCGTTCAACAAAATTAGGGAGTTCACAACATGCCTCTCACCATTGGCGTTCCACGGGAAATATTTCCCGACGAAAAGCGCGTGGCGACTGTTCCTGATGTCGTCGAAAAGTTAATCAAGCTGGGGTTTAAGGTTCAGGTCGAATCCGGCGCGGGCGATGCGGCCAATGTGAGTGATGACGCCTATCGCGCATCGGGTGCCGTGGTGGTCGACACGGCGGCCAATCTTTGGTCAAGCTCCGACGTGGTGTTTAAAGTGCGTGCGCCATCAATGGAAGAAGTGGCGTTGATGCACGAGGGCCAAACGCTGGTGAGTTTCATCTGGCCCGCGCAGCAACCCGACTTGATGCAAAAGTTTGCAGCAAAAAAAGTCACGGTGCTCGCCATTGATTGTCTGCCGCGCACCTTGTCGCGCGCGCAGAAAATGGATGCGCTGACCTCGATGGCCGGTGTTACGGGTTATCGCGCAGTGATCGAAGCGGCGAATGCATTTGGACGGTTTTTCAGCGGACAAATTACCGCGGCCGGAAAAGTACCGCCCGCAAAGGTGTTTATTGCCGGTGCCGGTGTGGCCGGCTTGGCCGCAATCGGAACCGCGGCGGGCATGGGCGCTATTGTGCGCGCCAACGACACGCGGGCTGAAGTCGCCGACCAAGTGAAATCGCTCGGCGGCGAGTTTGTCAAAGTCGATTATGAAGAAGAGGGCGGCGGCGGCGGCGGCTACGCCAAGGTGATGAGCGAAGGCTTTCAGAAGGCGCAGCGTGACATGTATGCGCAGCAGGCAAGAGAGGTGGACATCATCATCACCACGGCGCTGATTCCCGGGAAGCCCGCACCAAAGCTCATCACAGCGGAAATGGTGCAGTCGATGAAAGCGGGTAGCGTGATTGTCGACATGGCCGCAGAGCAGGGCGGCAACTGCGAATTGACGGAGCCCGGCAAGTCGGTGGTAAAGCATGGTGTGACCATCGTCGGCTTTACCGATCTTGCGAGCCGCTTAGCGAAGCAAGCCTCAACGCTTTACGGCACGAACTTGTTCCGCGTCAGTGAAGAGCTGTGCAAGACCAAAGACGGCGTCATTAACGTCAATATGGAAGACGACGCCATTCGCGGGCTCACCGTAATCAAGGCGGGAGAAATTACCTGGCCGGCCCCGCCGCTGAAACAGGCTGCGCCACCTGCTGCGAAGCCTGCGATTGCCATGCCTCAAGCAAAAAAAGGCCACGGTGCGCCCAGCGAGCCAATGTCTGGCAACAAGCTCGCCATTATGTTTGGGGTGGCTGCCGTGTTGTTTTGGTTTATCGGGGCGAACGCACCGACCGCGTTCCTCGGCCATTTCACCGTATTTGTGCTCGGCTGTTTTGTCGGCTATCAAGTGGTTTGGAGTGTCACGCCAGCGCTACACACGCCGCTAATGAGTGTGACCAACGCGATCAGCAGCATTATCGCGATTGGCGCGCTAGTACAGATCGCGCCCCCGTTGTTGGGCGGCATTGCCAATCGGCCCGATGACGCGATTCGCTATCTTGCGGTCGCGGGCATTGTGCTCACTGCGATCAATATGTTCGGCGGATTCGCCGTCACCCAGCGCATGCTGGCGATGTTTAGAAAATAGGGGAGGCGAACATGTCAGAAGGTCTAACAACAGTCGCCTACATTGGCGCAATTATTTTATTTATCCTGAGTCTGGCCGGGCTATCGAATCCCGCTTCCTCGCGTCGAGGCAATATGTTCGGCATGATCGGTATGGCCTTGGCGGTGTTGGCCACCATCTTCGGGCCGCGCGTCACGGCCGCGGGCATCCCATGGATCATCGGCGCAATGGTAGTGGGTGGAGGCATTGGTGTATTCGCCGCGCGCACTGTCAAAATGACGCAGATGCCGGAGCTTGTGGCGCTCATGCACAGCCTCGTGGGTTTGGCAGCCTGTTTGGTCGGCTTCGCCAGCTACATCGATCCGGCGGCAACTGCCGGTGCGACGGACGCCGAAAAGATGATTCATGAAGTTGAGATCTACATCGGTATCTTGATCGGCGCGGTCACGTTCGCAGGTTCGATCATTGCCTTCGGAAAACTTTCCGGCAAGATCGGCGGCAAGCCTTTGCTCTTGCCCGGACGCCATTTGCTAAATCTCGCCGGTTTACTGGTGGTGATTTTCTTCGGCTGGAAATTTATTCAGGCGCATTCCATTGCGGAAGGTATGACCCCATTAATTATCATGACGGTGATATCGATTTTGTTTGGTATTCACATGGTAATGGCGATTGGCGGTGCCGATATGCCGGTGGTGGTGTCGATGCTGAATAGCTATTCCGGCTGGGCGGCCGCGGCGACCGGCTTCATGTTGTCGAACGATTTGCTGATCGTGACTGGCGCATTGGTGGGTTCCAGCGGCGCAATTCTTTCCTACATCATGTGCCAGGCGATGAATCGCAATTTCATCAGCGTGATTGCGGGTGGCTTTGGCGGCGGCGCACCGGCGCCCAAAGCCGTTGCTGGCGGTGCTGCTGCAGAGCCGGTGGGCGAAGTGACGCCAATCAGCTCGATTGAGACCGCCGAGCTACTGAAAGACGCCAAGAGCGTCATCATTGTGCCGGGCTACGGCATGGCGGTGGCACAAGCACAACACACCGTCTACGAAATCACGACGACCCTTCGTGCGAAAGGCGTGAATGTCCGCTTCGGCATCCACCCGGTCGCCGGTCGCATGCCCGGCCACATGAACGTGTTGTTGGCTGAGGCGCGTGTGCCGTACGACATCGTGATGGAGATGGACGAAATCAACGAAGATTTCCCTGACACCGACGTGGTGATGGTGATCGGCGCAAACGATATCGTCAATCCCGCTGCGCAGGAAGACCCGGCCAGCCCGATTGCCGGCATGCCGGTGCTTGAAGTGTGGAAAGCCAAAACCTCGATCGTGATGAAGCGCAGCATGGCTTCCGGCTATGCGGGTGTGGATAATCCGCTGTTCTATAAAGAGAACAACCGCATGCTGTTCGGCGATGCAAAGAAGATGCTGGATGAAGTGCTGACGGCGTTGAAAACCTGAATCTTGATGGCTCCTTCCCCTTTTGAGGGGAAGGTTGGGATGGGGTCGTTAGCGTGAAATCGCGAACAAAAATATACCTTCTCGCCTGCGTCTTGGCGGTCGCCTATGGTTTTGTAAATTGGTGGGCTGATCGGCCAATTCATCAAATGGCTGGCGTACTCGCAAAAGCAGAACCCCTGCAATCGGCCATTGATCTTAGCGCCGCACTGGAGAAAAGCGGTTATGCCATCAAGCCACTTGCGCGCTATGAAATCACCGCCCGCGTACTTTCCAAAGAGTCCTATCGCTGGGATCCGGGAGCGAATCTCGCGCCAATTGATTTGGCAGTGGGTTGGGGACCGATGTCGGATTCTGCCGTAATCGATAAATTAAAAATTTCGCAGGGCAATCGCTGGTACCAATGGCGTGCCGATGTATTTCCGATCCCTGTTGAGGAGATAAACCGTCACGCCGCCAATATGCATCTCATCGCCGCAGATAACGGTATCGCCAAACAAATTCGCAAAGTTCGTCCCGGCAAAATTATCAGCATGCGTGGCTATCTGGTTGAGGTCACTGGCAAAGATGGATTCACGTGGCGCAGCTCACTCTCGCGCGAAGACACCGGCGGCGGAGCGTGCGAATTGATGTGGGTGGAATCGTTCTCGGCGGAATGACTTTCGGTACGCAATTTCGGTTTGAAACACTAGGATTGGCGTACTTCGCAGCACAAAAATGCGCCTAAAAGCACGTCTTTGTTAGGGTTTGTAACTCCAGCGAATAGAGCGCAGGTAAAAGTTTTAACTAATACCCATGCGATTACTCAGATCGCAGGCTATAGTTTAAGGACGAATTTATTAATAGCGATCAAGTAACCGGATAATTTTGAAAACCGACGCAATGGCTTTTGTCGGCTGTCACGGTGGTTTATTTACAGATCACATTGGCGTAGCCCCAAATTCAAGGCGGCTTTGTGGTGATTTGGGGCGCTGATATTAGGAGGTCCGGTTATGCCCGCCTATATCGCAAACATTGGCACACGATGTTGATACCGATTGATGCACCGACTCAAGTTAGAAACGCGTTTCTGCTGTTGTGGGCATCACTCGCGCTCACTACGATCGATAGTGCTATCGCCTTGATTGCGCCTGAGTTCATTGATCCTGAGCTGAGCTATCTTTTTTGGTGGTGGATAGCATTGTCCTTTGTTCTTATCGGAGCCAACGCCTACCTCATTTACTGCGCGTCTCGCCAACGTAATTGGGCGCGCATCGTGCTCCTAGTTGTGCTTCTCTCAATCGTCGCGCTGAACCTGGCAATTCGTTTCATTTTTCCAACCGAATGGTCCAGCAATGATTTTTGGTCTGACGCAACAGCCTGGGCTTGTAGCGCTATGGATGCGCTAGCCCTTTACTGGTTGTTTAGTGGGGCAGCTGCAAGATGGTACGCCGAAAAAGCGGGACACCTAACGGCCTGATTTTGTAAGAGAAGTTACGTCCTTGGTAATGATGGTTTGAGCACGATAAAAGGCAAGCTTTTGAACAAAAATTATTTTCTCTCACTGTTTCGCACGGTGCTCTTTCTTTCAACGCTGTGGACGCCGTTAGCGCTGATCGCCCACCCCGCGCACGCGCAGAGAAATTTAATTGTGGATCGCGCACCCGTAAGCAAGACAGAGGATCTGCAACGCTGCAGCACATCGGTGCTGGAAATTGTTGGGAAGCATTTTGGCGTCAGCGATTTTTCTTACCCGCAAAACGATTCGTTTCCGCGCGCGGAAAATGGTGGCATCATTATTTCGGGGGTTTGCAAAGCTTGGCCGAAAGATGGCTTTACAACAAAGGGTTCGCCCGCAAAGCCGCCCAGCCTGGTGATTGCAGCGTTCACATATGACGCCGGTGTGGAGAATGAAAAAGCGTTGATCGTGGCGCAGGTTGATCTCGCGCGACGCAAGGTGATCGCGTCTTACAAAAGCGCGATAGAAGAAGATGGCGCGACCGAAGTCAACAGCAATGCACTAAGGCTAGACATGGCGCGCTACACGCTCTCAAAAGAAGCCAGAGCATTCGGGTTAAGGCTCAACACGTTTCGTGAGCGATGCGCGTTTGATGGCGGCTATGATAATGACCTTACCTTGTTCGTGATTGAGGGGCGCACGATCCGGCCGGTGTTTAGCAAGAAAATGTCTGAATGGACCTATCCCGCAGGCAATCGTTGCGGCAGCGAAATAGTCGAGCGGATCAGCACAGATTTCGTCATCGCTGTCGCCTCAACCCAGTCGCATGGTTTTGCCGATTTGCGCATCACCGCTAAGCGGGGCGACACCCCAACATCTGTTTCTACAACCGTTCGCTATGATGGGGTGCGGTATCGGTAAACCGGGGCATTGAAAACGGTAATGCAAGATTTTCGCGAATGGGTGCGGCACAACATGCCGCCACCGTCGCCTGATGCGTAGACAAATATCAAACCTGGGAGCTAAATTGTGGAGTTAAATTGTGGAGTTAAATGAAAAAGCCCACTGATTCGCCTTGCGGCACGTCATTCTCTAGTCGCTGTGTTGGCGCATTTTTACTCGCGATGCTGATGTTTCCCACGCTGGCTATTGCCGCGGGCGCAGAAGACACGGAGTACATCGGGCTCTTGCAAAACAACAAGCTTGCGCGAATCAGGTTTGTCGGCGACGCAGCGGCTTGGACGAAAGGAAACCTCATTTACGGCGCGGCTGGCCACGTCGCATTCAAATACTGCTGGCGTGACTCAGCGAAGTTACAAAATACGCAGAGCGGGGAACCTGCACCAAATGCACCAAGCGCTGTCGGCACTACAAGCGCCGAGGCTCCGGTTTACTTCAACTGCACAAGCCGGAAGGGCGCGAATTTTTCCATCTCATATCGTTCTGTCGCTACCGGCACGGAAGCAAAGCAGCTGTTTGCAAATATTGCCGGCCGAGCCAGATTAGGTAACGGCAGCCGCCGTGGCGACGGCTCGCTGACCCGCGTCTATGAATGCAAATTGGGTTGCGTCGCCGCGCTGCCGCGCCTGATTTTTGAGGTTACCCACTATGATTAACCAGGTGCTATCGACCCAACGGCTACGTCGTTGTCGCGTTGCGCGAGATGTGTGTCAGGCTGAAATGAAATCCCTAATTTTGTATGTTCCGATAAACATACCTGAAATGCGATCACGCCGAAAATGAACTCAAGACACATCTACCTCTTCCTGTGCTTTTTTGGCGCGGTATTGCCGCTCTCTTAATTCGTGCCTTCCATAATCAACCAGCCGCTCGATGCAGGAATATCGGGCTGATTCGTTGCTGAATTGTTTTCTACCCAGATTGGCGGCTTTTTTGGCATGGACGTTATTGTTTCAGCGGTCGCTTGCTTGCGTTCATTCATTCCGAACGACACAACCTGGCGATTCGCCTGCGCTGGTTACCCGTGGTGGTAACGCTGTTGGTGGGCGTTTCATTGGGTCTGCCTTTGTGTCTGTATCTTCGCCAGCGCGCCGTTGAGCGCTCGTGAAAACTGCAGGTTACACAGCGCAACGGTATTCGCGAGGTAAAAAGCCTCACTGCAATACTATTTGCGATATATGCAATAGGCGCGATATGGGTTGTCGATAGCGCAAGTGCAATCAACAGTAGGCTTTCGTCCGCTAAAATACCAAACGCTCGGTTGCGTTACAAAATCGTAGCGGTTGGCATGCAATGAAGCGCGCTAATCGCTAATCACCACCCTCTGCTTCAACTTATCAGGATAATTTCATGATCTCAAATCCCCTTGCGCGCGCCAGCGCAATCGCTGTTTTAAATCTTACCGTTAGTGTCTCCATCGCGGCATTTGCCACTGGCGTTTTTACCGCACAATCCGCGCACGCCGCCGCACCCATGGTCAAAAAATCGGCACCAGGCTATTACCGCATGATGCTGGGTGATTTCGAAATCACGGCGTTGTCAGATGGCACGGTTAATTTGCCGATGGACACACTGCTGACCAACACCACGTCCGCGGCAACGGCCAAAGCGTTCGGTAGCTATTTCATTAAAACCCCGGTTGAGACATCTGTTAACGCCTATCTCATCAACACCGGCACCAAGCTGGTGATGGTGGATACGGGTGCGGCGGGCTTGTTCGGACCAACCTTGGGCAATTTATTGGCGAACTTAAAAGCGTCCGGCTATCAGCCGGAGCAAATTGATGAAATTTATATCACGCATATGCATGGCGATCACATCGGCGGATTGATGGATGGCGACAAACTTGCGTTCCCCAATGCCACGGTTCGTGCCGATAAACACGACGTCGACTTTTGGTTAAGCCAGGCCAACATGGACAAAGCCGCGGCAGGCGACAAGGGCGGTTTTCAGGGTGCTATGGCTTCCATCAATCCCTATGTGAAGGCCGGTAAATTTCTGCCATTTGAAGGCGACACCGCGCTGGTACCGGGTGTCAAAGCGGCCTCATCGCACGGGCACACGCCGGGACATACGACCTATGTGGTCGAAAGCAAAGGCGAAAAATTGGTGTTGTGGGGCGACTTGATGCACGTAGCATCGGTGCAGTTCGATAACCCTGCGGTAACGGTTCAATTTGATAGCGACAGCAAAGCCGCCGCCGCCCAGCGCGCTAAAGCTTATGCAGCTGCCGCAAAAGAAGGTTACTTGGTTGCCGCCGCACACTTGTCATTCCCTGGCGTCGGCCATATTCGCGCTGCGGCGACAGGCAAAGGCTACACATGGCTGCCTGTGAATTACAGCGTGCTGCGCTGATCAAGCGTATTTACACGTAACGCGATTTCGCCCCTTTGCTGCAACCCAGCAAGGGGCGTTTTTATATGATCAGGTGCGAAGTCACGAATTTTTTGCGTAAGAATCACCACGCAAATAAAATTCCGGCAATCACCGCAATGGCCATGCCAATCGATAGGCTGACGGCGGCGCGCGAAAGCTGTGCAAGTGCGCCTGCTAAATATCGCGAATATTTTTCCGCGTCCGTAAGCTCATCGCGAATTTTGTTCGACGCGGCGTTCACGAAGCCTGACCCAAAGCCCGCCCGTGCCAGCGTTCGCAATGAAAGCAGCGCTTCAGTGAGTGACAGCGCCAACATGATGCTCGACAAATTGATCGCCCAGTGGCCGTACTGCACCAACGGCGCGCCGGTGCCGGTGAATGCGCGCCCCACGCTGACGACACCAATAATCGCGACCAGCGACGTTGACGCAACCACACCCGCACCCATGAGCGAATTACGAATGGTTTGGACCAGCAAAATCTCATAGCCGTTTTGCTTTTCAATCGATTGCAGCCAGGTCAGAATGCTTTTAGGTGTCATGAGTGAGGTCTCTTATCGAAATTTTGTCGCCGCCCACATACCAATGAGCATCGCGGGAACAAAGAACAGCATATCTCGAATGCCTGTCGCCATGCTCGCGCCGACATTGGCGAACGCGGGTCCCGGACAATAGCCGGCAAGTCCCGATCCAATACCAAATAATGCGGCACCGATGACAAGGCGCTGATCAATTGTGCTCGATGTGGGCCACGCAAATTTATCTGCGAACATCGGGCGCGCGCGTCGCATCAACCAAGGGAATCCAATTGCTGTGACCAGTACGCCGCCACCCATCACAAACATCAATCTCGCATCCCACGTGCCGGTGGGAATGGCGGCGAGATCCAGAAAATTAAGCACATTGGCCGGATTACTCATCCCTGATACGACCAAGCCCGCTCCGAACAGCGCGCCCATTAATGTGGCCACTAAGGTTGCGACAGAAGATTTCATATTCTTCGTCCTAGATGAAAACGTGACGCAGTAGAAAAATGGTCATGAACGCAGCGCCCATAAACGTGACGGTCGCGACCAGCGAGCGGATTGACCGTCTCCCCAATCCGCACACGCCGTGGCCGCTGGTGCATCCGCTACCGAGCACGCTGCCAAAACCCACCAGCAATCCCGCAGCAAGCAACATGGGCGGTGAGATAGATTGAATGGTCGTGGCGGAGGCAAATGGTTGCATCGCGAACCCGGCGAAAACGAGTCCCGCGACAAACGCAATGCGCCAGCCGCGACGGCTATCGCTGCTGTTACTCATCAGGCCTGCGGCGATACCGCTCACACCGGTGATGCGGCCGATCAACCACATCATGAGAAAAGCCGACAAGCCGATTAGAATGCCCCCCGCTGCCGCGGCAATAAACGGCTGGGTATCTGCAAAATTCATGATTCTTCTCTTGAAAAGTTATACTCCCACCAGTATATTATAATTGCCATATTATTTTCAAGGGCCATCCCATGAACAAGCTAAACGACGTGGATAAAAAGCGGGCGCTGATCTTGCGCTTAAAGCGGGTCGAGGGGCAGCTGCGCGGCATTCAGAATTTGATTGAAACCGAAGCCGATTGCGAAAAAATTGCGCAGCAGCTTGCTGCCAGCCGCAAAGCGCTGGATAAATCATTTTTTGCGCTGGTGGGCTGCATTCTCGAACAAGAAGAGTTTGGGAAGTTCAAAACATCGACCAAGCGCGGCGATTACATCGCGCAAATGCTGTCACGATTTGCATAAGGGAAATTATGAAAAAAGCAGAAGCAATCATTCAACTTTTTGATAGGCCGTCGAGCACCTTCACCTATATTTTGGTGGACGAATCCAGCCGTGAAGCAGCGATTGTCGATGCGGTCGATTTGCACCTTGAGCGCGATCTGGCGGAAATCGAAAGCCGAAATTTAAAGCTCAAATGGATTATCGAAACACATGCGCATGCCGATCACATTACCGCTGCCGGCGCCATCGCGCAGCGCACCGGTGCCCGTACTGCGACCCCTGCGCTCTGTGGTGTGACACCAGCGAGTATGCAGTTAAACAACGGCGATAAGCTTGCGCTGGGGGCTGATTTCATCCAAGCGATTCATACACCCGGACATACCGCAGGAAGTATGTGCTTTCAATGGCGCGGCGCGATATTGACGGGCGACACGCTGTTGATTGGCGGCTGCGGCCGGACCGATTTTCAGTCGGGCAGCGCTGCCGAAATGTACGACAGCATTATGAATAAACTCTTCACTCTGCCTGACGACACAAGGGTGCTTCCCGGGCACGATTATCGGGGTCGCACGGAGAGTACCATCGGGGAGGAGAAGCGGCTGAATCCACGACTCGCGGGTAAAACGAAACAAGAGTTTATGGACATCATGCACGCGCTCAATTTGCCGCCGCCGAAAATGATCGACACGGCGGTGACGGCCAATCAGCGACTCGGTGCACTCACCACAGCCGAGATTCGAGCGGCGGATGGCTATGCCGGCGATATTCCACTGTCGCTCGCGTATCAGTGGTGGACGAATGGTGATGCGGTCATTGTTGATATACGCACGCAAGCCGAGCTGGATTGGGTCGGGCGCGTACCCAACACCGAATGCATTCAATGGAAAAGTTATCCCGGCATGGTGATCAATAGCGATTTTGATCACGAGCTGATCGCGAGAGTTCCGCGCGACAAGCCCGTGTTGTTTATGTGCCGATCCGGGGTTCGCTCCATCGATAGTTCGCGGCGCGCGCAGGCGCTCGGATACTCTGCATACAATATTTTGGAAGGCTTTGAGGGCGATCCTGATATCCATATGCAGCGCGGAAAATTGAATGGCTGGCGACATGCGGGGTATCCGTGGATACAGGGCTAATATTTAAAGAGCGCCTATTGGCGGGCATCTTCGAGCAATAATGGCAGTGGATGCCGGTGGATGCTGGTGTTTCAAAATTTTCGGTTAGGTCATAATGAGATACCTGTTTTGCCGACTCTTCGCCTCAATCATTGCACTTTTTATGCTGACCTCGACCATGCCGACGCTGGGGCAAACGCTCACCTTCAAAAACATTCTCGATCGTGCGGATCGTCCGTCACCGGATCACAAGATTCCATATGGCGATCACGCCGATCAATATGGCGAATTGTGGTTGCCCAAGAACCCAGCAAAGTCGCCCATACCGATTGTCGCGCTGTTGCACGGGGGGTGCTGGCGCGCAGATCTGCCGGGGCCGGAGTTGGTCTCGTTTTTGGCTGAAGCGTTGCGCGCCGAGGGAGTGGCGGTGTGGAGCGTCACATATCGTCGCGTCGGGACTAAAACTGAAAAGACCGATGAGAAATTTTCGCCCTATCCCAATACCTTTTTGGATGTTATTCGCGCGAGTGAAAAGCTGCGTGAGTTGGCGCCGAAATATGGGCTCGATATCAATCGCGTGGTCACTGCGGGACATTCGGCAGGTGGGCATTTGGCGCTGTGGTTGGCGGCGCGGCCTAATTTGCCTGCGGATAGCCCGCTGCGGGTGGCAGATGCCCTCGCCATTCACGCGGTGGTGGGGATCGCAGCGCTAGCTGATCTGGCCTATACACGCGCTGCGTCGGCGCATGCTTGCGGTGCGGATACCGTTGATAAGCTGATTGATACCAAAGCCCGCGGCGACGCGGCTTTTGGCGACACCTCGGTTGTTTCGCTGCTGCCGTTGAACGTCCCGCAAATTTTGGTGAGCGGTGTTTATGACGGCATCGCCGCGCCGGCGCATGCGCTACGCTATCGTGAGCGCGCCGCGGCGAAAAATGAAATGGTGCAGTTGGTGACGATCGACAACGCCGCGCATTTTGAATTGATCGCGCCGTGGACAGACGCGGGACGCGAAGTCATAAAGCAAATTATGGCGGCGGTGCGCAAGGATAAAAGTATTCCAGTACGGCCCTAAGCGCTTGCTGTTTCGCGGCGGTGAGCATCATGCCGGTCTGGATTATTTTTGACGGAGCGCGGCGGGGACCCCGGATCGATTCAGCAATTATTTGTCTACGACCTACAGTTGCAGGTTTTCATGCGCGTAGCATTGCACTACTTTTCTGGCTGATTTACGGGCAGATATAGATTTAAACAAGTGCCGCCGCCCGCTAATGCCACGACCTCAAGATGGCCCCCCAATTTTTCGGCGCGGCTTTTCATGTTTTCGATGCCGCGGCCATGTTGGGCACCCGGCGTTAAGCCCTTGCCATCATCGGCGACGCTGACCAGAATACGGTTCTTGGGGTAGTCGATACTGGTCGATAACGTGATGACTTTTGCATTGGCGTGTTTGAGCGTATTCGTGAAGGCTTCTTGCACAATACGCAGTACGCTGCGCACGTTTTCAGCATCAAGATAGGTGAGCGGCGGTAAATCATTAACCGCCCATTCAAGTCTGATACCGGCTGCATTAAGGCGCGGGCCGAGACGGTAGCGCAGGTTACCGAGCACCACCAATAGATCGCTCTCAACGGGTTCGAGCGAATCAATCGTAATTTTAAGCTCGTCGATACAGTCGGTCAGCACTTCCGACATCTGATGGTTGGTGAGCGTACCCATGCGCGAGAGTGCCAGCGTGGACATGAGGTGCGAGCCGATGCCGTCATGCATATCGCGCATCAAGCGCTGGCGCTCCTCGGCGGTGACGCGCTGCTGGTCGAGCTTGCGCATTTGGTCAAAACTGATGGCCAATTGCTTCTCGCGTTCGGTGATGCGATCCGAAAGCTGGGCATTGAGCGTTTCGTAATTGTTCAGGGTGCCGACAAACCGGGAAACGAGTAGTGCGGCGACTGCAGCAACAAACAACGGCAGGCCAAGGGGTAATAGATACAGCCGGTCAAAACCCAGCAGGCCGAGAATGTTGTACAAATCATGTACGCCAAGGGCCGCATTGACCACCAGCGCAAACAACATCAGCAAATTTTCGATTGAAAAATTGCGACTGATCTTGCGAACCAGTACCCACAAAATGGTGATGCCAATGGCGCCCAGCGAATAGTTATACCAAAGGAGGGCGAGTCCCGCCCATGGTTCGGGGACGACAAAAAGCCCAACTGAGGCAACACCGATAAATACCCACACTGTGCGCTCGAAACGCGGCGATTTATCGTTAGAAAACCGCAGCGTAAAGCTGAGTTGCAGCGCCGTCAGCACGCCGAGGGCAGGGAAGGCAAGACTGGCCAGCGGGGACGAGTAGTCGCGAATGAAATAGTGGGCTGTTCGTATTGCAGCGACGAAACACATCAGCGCATACAGCCCAAACATCGCCTCAGTGCGACGTTTTACCCAGATCCAGACGGCCAATAATCCCGAGAGCAGTACAAACACGGTAATAAATTTGGGCATCGTGTTCTGCATAAAGTATCGCTTCTCCCACATGTGGCGAATCGGCGTTGCGTCACCAATGTAGATCATCGATACGCCGGGCCGACCGAACCCGGCCGGATGTAAGCGAAGCAGAATCTCGTTCGGACCGGCATGCAACAAGCCCGACGGCAACTCAAAATACTGCGCAATGTTCCAGCTCGTTTCTTGGCGCTCGATATCGCCACTCACGCCCACCAGAGCACCATTCATAAACACCGCAATGTTATTGGCCGCGCGGGGAATATACAGCGCAATGGGAATCTGTGAGGTTGCGATCGACGGATCAAAATTGACCGTCAACCGATACCAGCCAATCACCTCTTTTGAGCGAGATTCTTTTTCCCAGCTGTCCGGCAAATTTAAAATCCGCCAAGATCCGGCAGGCAAAGTCTGTGGCGTGAGATCCGGCACCTGCAGAAATTCAGCCTGGGTTATTTGGGTGACTGACTCGGGCTCGCTTGATACATCGATGCGCGCGGGGCCCGCGCCGAACTTGGTTTGCGCGCTGGCGTGGGCGGCAAAGACAGAAAGGATCGCGAATGACCAAATGCGCAGCCAAGCCAAGACGCATGCTGAGCAGGTCAATGCGAGTGTCAAATTTGAATTTTTATTCTTATTCGTCACGTGCACGCTGCTCACGTGTTCGCGCTGTTGAGCATCACGGCAAAATTACAGCGTTCGGATAATGCCCATCCGGTTTGCTTCAAATACCGCTTCTCCACGCGAGTGAACGGCGAGTTTGCGATAGATTTTTTTAACATGGCTGGTGACGGTATGCGGCGAGATTCCCATGAGTTTACCCATCTCCGGATAGTTGTAGCCTTTGGAGGCCAACATCAAAATTTCGCGTTCACGCGCCGAAATGGCGACATCTTCCGGCAGCGCGCCCGACGCGACTTCATCCGGCAGCGGTTCAGTGATGGCTTC
>JBBRFJ010000029.1:0-28459 GCA_038224475.1 Burkholderiales bacterium | reverse complement strand
GTGAGCTTGCGAAAAATCGAGGCTTCCTGCGGCAGATACGCCACGCCCAGGCGCGAACGTCGAAAAATGGGCAATCGTGAAAGGTCGGTATCGTCTAAAAAAATCGCACCACCGTCCACCGGCACCAGGCCCACGATCATATAAAAACAGGTGGTTTTGCCTGCACCGTTGGGCCCGAGTAATCCAACCACCTGACCGCTCGCCACTTGCAGCGAGACGTCGCTGACCACCACCCGCTTTTTATATTGCTTGCGCAGACCTTCCGCGCGCAGGACACTTCGGGTGTCCAGCATGTTTTCGGCGGTCGCAGACAATTCGGTGGGTTGATTCATCAATGGGGTGGGCAACAGGTTGATAAGTTCATCAGTGACGCAGCCACGAAATCGTGGGCATTAGAAAAGTTTATTTTGGCGCAGCGCTATCTTTTACAAGCTCTTTTAGCGTTGCTTTAGTGTTGATTGATTCTTTTGACTCTTTAGCGCGCGGTTGAATGGTAATTTTTACACGTCCTGACGCATCGGTTTGAATGGTGCCGGGTTTGTCATCCGCGGCTGAATTGCGAATTGCATAGACTTCGGTCGCAGTATTGAAATAAATATATTCGCCCTGCGCGATATCACCACCGCTAGTCAGTCTCGCGCGCCCGAAAAGTTTAAGTGTGCTCGCTTTATCGTCAAATTCTGCGCGGTCCGCAACGCCATCGATGAAGTCGTTAAAGCCTTCCCGTTTTTGTCGAAACGTAATTTGGCCGGATGTAGGTCCAAAGGCTTGCGCGCTGATGTAGCCTGCGGCGTCTTCTTTCGTCACCATCCGTTCGGCGGTAATCCGCATCGTGCCTTGCTCCAGGACGACGTTGCCTTCCATCGTCCTGATTTTTTTAGTCTCGTCCAATTCGGCGCGCTTGCCTTCAATTTCAATGGGTTTGGTACGATCCGCCTTTTCGGCAAGCGCGCTTGCACTCGACAGCAACATTGCCGCCATGGCAATCAGGAGCGCCAATGACTGGCGGGAAAGCGTCGAAGTCAGCGATGCGATCAAAACAATAGGGAGCGTAGACGATTGCATAAAGTAGCCTGTCAAATTAAAAAATTCTAGCGGGGGCTGCGGTAGCTTGCGCGCACCCGTTCCAGTTCCACAATTTTCGTCGCCGTATTCAGGACAAAACTGGCGGCGTTTACTTTGCTACCGGGCCATTCCAACACCACCCCTTCGCTCGATTTAGCGATGTTTTCTTTTGGCAAAATAGTCAGCTTCGGTGTGGTTAGTTTGAGCGGCGGTGTTTTTTCACCTGGCTCGGCATCCAGCACCACGCCGCCGTCCATTTGTACTTCATCACCGCCTTTCAGCAGTTGGCCCCGTGGTGAGCGCGCGGTCAATTTTGGCTGGCCTACTTCGGTCGCGACAAAAATGACGTTTTCGAGCGCCGAAGAATCGTCGTCTGCAAAGTGAGACATTTTGTCCGCGTTCACAGTGTATTGTACGTCGCCTTTTTCGCTCAGCTTTTGCGCCGAAAATTTTTCAACAACAAGGTCAGGACGATGCTGGCTTTTCCCGCTCGTCTTCGAGTCAGATGGCTGCACGAATCGAGACAGCCAAAACGTAAGCGCCACCAGTAAGACCAAAATACAAAGGGGCAGCCAGGGAAGTGAGCGCGGAATCAAAGTTTTAGAATTTTAGTGAGTAGCAGTGCCCCCAACCTGCCGGCAAAGGGTTGCTGAGAATATTTATTAATTGCTCATGATACCGGCTAGCGAGCCGCCATTCAAACCATACCCGGCCGCACTGTTCCGTAAGCACGATGATTTATCGGCTGGCAGTTTGCTCGCCGCCGCTGACTTCGACCGCCGCGATCAACACTGACGGCGTGAGCACTTCAGGCAGCACCACTGGATCTCCCGACTTCGGATAAAAGACGTACAACGGTACGCCATTGCGGCCAAACTCGGCCAGAGTGGCAGTGATAACCGGATCTTTCAAGGTCCAATCCGCTTTCATTCTCACAATATCCAGCTCGCCAAAACGCTTGATCACTGAGGCTTGATTCAATGCCACGCGTTTGTTGACCTGGCAGGTGATGCACCACGTGGCCGTGAAATCAACAAACACGCCTTTGCCCGCCGCACGCAGCTCGGCTATTTTCTGCGGTGAAAAAGCGACCCACGCTGGATCAGTTGGGCTGGCTGTTGCCGTGAGAGGTGTGGCTGCACCAGACCATACAACCCCGGCTCCGGCTAAAGCTACAATCGACGCCGCGACAGCCGCCATAAACGGCTTTTTAAATTGCCAGCGTCCGTATGCCCATGCTGCCATCGCGACTAGCGTAAGTCCGACCAATAATTTTGCGACGCCATCGTTCCCCGTTTGTGCGCCCAGCACCCATGCCAGCCATACCACCGTTGCATAGAGCGGAAAAGCCATGAACTGTTTGAAAGTCTCCATCCATACCCCGGGTTTGGGCAATAACCTCAGCAGTGCCGGAAAAAATGACAACAGCACCACCGGCAGCGCCAGCCCCACCGCAACCGCTAAAAATACGGCCAGCGCAACCGGCACGCTTTGACCCAAGGTGAAGCCGACCGACGCGCCCAAGCCGGGCGCCATGCAGGGTGTGGCCACCAGCGTGGCCAATACGCCTGATGCAAACGCGCCGGTGGTGGGATTTTTCTGCGCATTCAATTCCGCATTGCCGGCAACGGATTGCAGGCGGGTACCGACTTCAAATACGCCGGATAGATTAAGCGCCATCACGAAAAACAAAACCGCCAGCGCCGCCACGAAAAGTGGCTCCTGCAATTGAAAGCCCCAGCCAATGGATTCCCCTGCGGAACGCAAGCCCAACATTATCCCGACCAGCACCATAAACGATAGCAACACGCCAACAAAAAATGCGAGGCCTTGTTTACGCAAAAGTGCGGGTTCGCCGTGCGCGTTTTCGACAAACCCCATTACCTTGATGCCCAGCACGGGAAACACGCATGGCATCAAATTCAGCACTAAACCGCCCAGCAACGCGAAGACGATGGCAGATATCAACCCCGTTGCTGCGGGCGGCTCAACAGGCATTCTTGCTTGTAAAGGCACGCCAGTGCTGGGGTTTGCAGTTGTTGAGTAAATAGCCGGGGCGCTAATAGCAATCGCTTTGCCGGGCGCTGTTTTGCCCCAACCGGCGTCGGTAACCAGCACGCCATCCAGCGATTTCAGTTCGCGATTAACCGGATCTGCCAGCGGCACCGTCAACACGAAACCTTCGCCAAGCCGCGACAACACTTGCTTCCCGGCGTTCGCAATCAAATCATCGCGCAATGGATAGAACGAAACTTCTTGGCTTCCAAAATTTGCTTCGATATTCTCGCCGGCGGGCGGCGAAATCGAAATTTGCAGCGTGGTGCCGGCAATCGTGGCGCTGCTTTTCCAGCCCGAGGTTGTTTGCGGCAGCGCGCCGCGGGCAGTGGTAAACGCAGTTGCGTTTTGCGCATTTACCGAGTGTGGACCCGCCGAGACAGGCAGCGTGATCGACACCACGCCGTCTTCCGGAATACAAACATCGGCGCACACCAGCCACTCTGCTTTCGCGCTAAGCGTGACGGTTTCGCCCGCCTTAAGGCTAGCCGGCGTTTGCAGCGTGACCAAATGTAAAACCTCGCCCTCGTAGCCAAAATTTGTCAGCGGACCGAGCGGTAATTTTTTAGGATGCGGCCATTCAATCGGCCCCGCAGTAAAGCCTGCCGGGAGAGTCCATGCGAGCTTGGTCGGCAGGCCTGAATCGCCCGGATTGACCCAATACGTGTGCCAGTGGTCAATGATTTTCAAGCGTAACGCCGCCTCAAGCGGCTGGCCGGGAACAATCGCCGTGTGGCGTGCGATTAGTTCGGCTTCAACGTGTGGTGTTTTAACCGTGGCCGCATGGGCGAAATTGATTGATCCCGTTAGCACCGCAGCAAATGCCGCAAAGAGAAACCTCGGCAAAACATGGGATAAAAAACGAGGCAAAACGGCAGAGAGCTTGGTGTGGAATGCGGATGGCATGAGAGGCTCGTGGATAGCGTCAGGGAAAACAAACAATGCCTATTATGACGCCTGCCATTGAAATGCGTTCACCAAAACGGTGAGAGGGACTCGGGAATTTGGTGCTAGTGGTATTTGCGGGATTTCCGCTACCGCGATGTTTCTAGGCCGTGCACGACCGCATTTCAAGACTCAAGAAAGTCTGGAAACGTGAATTAAACGATCATTTAGATGGTGCCCACAGTCGGATTCGAACTGACGACCTACCGCTTACAAGGCGGTTGCTCTACCCCTGAGCTATGCGGGCACTGATGTTTGCGTTATCGATACGAGCCAAACGCAGATGGTGCTGTTGAGAGGAATCGAACCTCCGACCTACTGATTACGAATCAGTTGCTCTACCAACTGAGCTACAACAGCGCTAAATCCTCATAAGCCCGCGAGTATAGCGTTTTAGGCACCGGAAGCCAAGCTCGCAGGCGTAAATGAAAACTTTGCAGCGTGTTTAAGCTGTCTAAGTTCAACAATGCCTAAACGAATTGTAGGGGTGCCGAGACTCGCCTGAATTGTTAACAACCGTCACATCAGGCGAAGGTCTACAGCCTTGCCACCGTTTGTTCCGCTTGACCCGCCTTTAGTCAGACAACAATTGAGTTGAACCGGCCGCGACATAAACTCCGTCTATCTTCGAAATTTCCTATTTAGAAACCAAGGACAAACACGATGCGCGCCATACAAAAAGGCTTCACGTTGATTGAAATCATGATCGCGGTCGCGATCATCGGTATTCTTGCGGCAATTGCAATCCCGCAATATCAGGATTACGTGTTGCGGGCGAATATTCAGGAGGCGACTTCGACGTTGAGTGATTTCCGGACAAGGATGGAGCAGGCTTATCAGGATAATCGGACTTATCTTAACGTTGCGGCGGGCGGCGGATGTGCAGTAGCAAATCCACCAGCAGCCCCGCCTCCGCCGGCGACGCCAAAATGGACCTTTACGTGTATTCAAGGAGGGCAGACATTCACTGCGACGGCAACAGGTAGCTCCACCATGAATGGCTTTATTTACACGATCGATCAGGCAAATGCCCGTACGAGTACCGTCAATAGTAGATGGGGCGGTGCGGTCGCTAATCGCTGGGTTACCAGCAAGGGTGGCTGAAAATGGTTCCATTCTCGATTATTTCCGGGCGCACTGCGGGTTTGAAGTTGCAGCTAGGATTTACGCTCATTGAAGTAATGGTCATCGTCGCCATTACAGCCATTCTCTTCGCAATTGCCGCGCCTACTTTTGGCGAATACACCACAAATACGCGTGTACGGGCAGCCGCAGAAGCGTTCCAGTCAGATATTACCCTCGCGAGAAACGAGGCGTTGAAACGTAATCTGCCGGTGACTCTAACTTATGACATCACCACAACGCTGTCGCTCATGACGGCCGTGACCCCGGGAACCGGCGCGATTGTTGACATCCGCCGCCGCGATCTGACGGAGGAGGCTGGTCTTGTCTCCACGCCAACCACAGCCGTCGTTACTTTTGATTCGTTAGGGCGGGCGACAACTGGGCCACTTATTCTTGAAATGTCGAAGCCCAGCAAAAGTACTTGCGAAGCAGCCGGCGGCAAAGTTCGTTGCATGAGCGTGAGGATTTCAAATATTGGAACCTCGCGCATGTGCGACCCTAATCTGGTTTATGCCAGTAACCCGAGAGGATGCTAATCGTATGAAGTCCTACATTCGATCATCGGCGGAGGCTCAAAGAGGTGTATTGCTAATTGAAGCGATGGTGGCAATTTTAATTTTTACGATCGGTGTGATCGCTTTGATGGGCGTACAGGCAGCTGCGGTACGCTCAAATTCTGATGCAAAAATCCGTATGGACGCGGAGTTTCTCGCGGACCAACTTCTTTCTGAAATGACCGTAGATGGCCGTAACGCTGTGGGGAGCATCGACTGGACCTTACTTCAGGCTAAATATGGATCTACTGGAACGGGCGGCGGTTTTTTACAGTGGAAGAACCGGGTAAACGATCTTGCCAATGGTGGTGTTCCGGACGGCGGAGTGCCGACGCCACTCATTGTGACGGTAACTCAAGCTTTGACGGGCGGGGTAGCTTCTGATCCACCTGCGGCAGTGGTTGATATCAGTATTTTTTGGCGTGCACCGAACGATCTATTAAGCGATCCCCCGCGACGTTTAGTGACCCGTTCAGTCATCAGACCCTAGTCGTCAACGGGATAAAAATAAGCATGAAAAAAATCGAAAATTCGCCACTGCGAAACGCATATAGCGCGTTTGCCTCGGGCTTCACCATGATTGAGTTGCTTATTGCGATGATCATCGGCCTGCTCGGAACAATTGTAATTTTTACCGTGTACCAGAATGCCGAAGGATTTAAGCGAACTACCGTTGCTGCGGGAGACGCTCAAACGGGTGGCGCAGTGGCACTTTTTTCGATTGAACAATATATTCGTACATCGGGTTCTGGCATTACGACAACCAACGAAGCGAAATTAAAAGGCTCAAACAGCACAGTTCAGCCTAACTTATTGCTCGGATGCCCGCTCTTACCAAATCCAAACGGTGTGTTAGGACTTGTTACGTCAGTGGGTGCAACAGCAACGCCGGTTGCGCCCGTACGCATAATTGATGGCAGCCAATTAGCAGGGGGCCTCGCAGGCACATCGGACGTATTAGTGATCATGGGCGGAAATGCAGATATTGCGACCAGCCCAACTGCAGCGGGTGTTGTTGCAGGAGGAGCCACAACCGTCACAGACGCCGGGAATTTGCTGGGATGGCGGGTCGCGGCCCCACCGCGTCTCGCAGATATTGCTCTATTCACTCAAGGCGGCAATGTTCCAGGCGCAACAGTAAGCAATTCGCCTTGCACCTTAAATCGTATATTAAGTGTCTCCACCCCGACCGGCTCTGGTGTTCTTAATTTAACGTTACCGATTCCGGCAGGCGCTAACTACGCGACAAAAACCAATATTCATGATGTTGGCCCCACCCCTTATTTTCTGACGCTTAGCGTCAACGCTCAGCAAGAACTCGTTGAATCTAGTTTTGTTCCTTTACTGACGCGCGAAGGTGTCGGTCAGGCGAGAGTAGTACAGCGGGTGTTGGCAGAAGGTATTGTCAACATTCAAGCCCAGTATGGCATCGATGATGATCTTAATGATTCCATAAGTGCGTGGGTTGAACCCACTGGTATCTGGGCCAATGTGTCTGCCGTTGTGAAGCCTGGGGTGCCGCAATTAGGCGTGCCAGCAATAAACAAAATAAAAGCAATTCGTTTAGCGATATTAGCGCGAGCACAACAATATGAAGCGCCAGATAAAACAACCCTGGCCTGTAATGCGACGCCGACACGTGCCACTTGGCCGCTGCTACCGGGTATTCCCGCGACAGGTTCAGGCGCAAACCTCGCGGCCGCCTTACCTGCTGGGGCTGACATCCTTCCAGCGCTAATACTGCCTGCTGTCACGCCAAATGGAGATTGGCGTTGCTTTCGATATCGTCGCTTTGAAACAATCATTCCCATGATTAACATGGTGCGGAGCCCATTATGAAAGACTTGGTTTTGTATCGACACAGAAAAGCCCGATCGGCGAGTTTTCCGAATTTCAAGCAGCAGCGCGGTATTGTCCTTATTGTTGCTTTACTCGTGTTGGTGGCGTTAACCATAGCGAGTTTGGGGTTACTACGTTCGGTCGATACCACCACCGCGGCAACAGGGAACCTTGGCTTCAAAAAAGACATGTATCGCCAGTCTAATCGCGGCATTCAAGATGTATTGAATAAACTCGTGCCATTGCGATCGGCGCAAGGTGAGTTGCCGTATGTGAACAGTACGGGCGCAGGTAGTGCCGGCTATTACGCAAGGTCCACAGAACTTCCCGTAGACCCGCGAGGGATACCGCTGATTTTGCTGAACGCGCCGGTGCCTTCCACCCCTGGCGTGGCAACGGGCACTCCAAATTTAGGTGAGTTCGCCGTTCCTATCGGCGATATAAACGGCGGGGGTTATGTGTTCCGCTTTACCACGGAGCGTTTGTGCCCCGCCGCCGGTGAACCAAACCGCCAGACGAATCCGTGTAGGGAAGCTACAGGTGTTGGTGCGTTTTCAACAGGAACCATTCCTCGAGTAGTGAACTTGCCAGGAAAGGTCTATGTTCGTTTAACACTGCGAATTGATGGTCCCAAAAACGCGGTTTCTTATTTTCAAGCAATGATTCTGTAGTGCAATCGCCAATTTTATTTGGCTAAAAAGGCATATATGACTAACTCATCTTTTTTTCGTAAATCAGGCTCGATCGCGCTTACTGCGTTGTCATTGACTTTCTCGGCTATGGCTGGCGCGGCGGTCACTGTGTTAACGGATGCGCCCCCTCTCAATGTGAGTACGGTTAAACCGAATTTCATGTTCACCTTGGATAATTCCGGTTCCATGCAATCGACTTATGTTCCCGATTCAATGGCGGGAAATGTAGGCAGTCGTTGCTTTAAAAATAATGCGGCAAACGCGCTTTATTTTGATCCCACCGCGACCTACCTGCCGCCTAAAGACTATGTAGGCGCAACAAATACCACGATTGATCTACCCAATGTTCCATTCAACGCAGCTCCTTGGGATGGCTTTAATCCAACGGCGCAGTGGCGTAATAATCTTACTGCCAACAATGCGGGGGGAGCTTGGTTCACCACAACATTGCCTGTTAATTTGAACGATGCGTTTCGCGCCGATTATGATTACGCGAGTGGCGATCAGGCGAGTGATTTACGTCAAGGTGCTTATTATTACGATTACACCGGCGCGGTGCCAGCGAATCCAGTGCCTGGTACCTGCTACGGTAATGCCTCTTACACCCGCGTCGATGTCACCACAGCCTCCCCCGCTGTCCAACAAAATTTCGCCAATTGGTTTAGTTACTACCGCGCGCGCATGCTGGCCATTAAATCTGCCGCTGGCTTAGCGTTCTCCGACCTTAACCCGACAGAATACCGGGTAGGTTTCCATACTATTAATAATTTCGGCGCCACCTATCTAAACGTTCTCGACTTCAACGGGACGAATAGACAAAACTGGTATAAACGGTTTTATCAGCAGACGCCGAGCGGCAGCACACCATCGCGGGCCTCGCATATTCGTATCGGCGAATATTTTCGTGGTAACGGTGTGGCGGCCGGCCTACCTGGCGCCATCGATCCCATACAACAGTCTTGCCAAACCAATTTCCACTTCCTGTCGACCGATGGATATTGGAACGAGGGCAATCCAGCGTTCGCGCCGGGAGACCAAGATGACACCGTACCCGCACTTCCCACGGCTGTTGCCGGCTTGGTGCCGGGATCCCCGTGGCCAAATCTGTATAGACAGAACACGGCCGCCGCGACGGGCGGCGCAATTAAAGTGCCCACGCTATCGGATATCGCGACCTATTACTGGGCCACTGATTTAAAGCCTGCGTTACCAAACAATGTCCCCACCAGCACGATAGATCCTGCCAATTGGCAACATCTTGTGCTGTTTGGCGTTTCAATCGCGGCGACCGGGACCTTACCGTATGACTTTAAGAATTCAGCTGTGGCAACCCAGACCCTAGCCGATATTACAGGTGGGACCAAAGTGTGGCCCAATCCGATCAATAACTCACCCTCGGCAATTGATGATTTGTGGCATGCAACGGTCAATGCTAGAGGAAATTTCTTCAACGTCGGCAGCGCCCAGCAACTTGCGTCAGCACTATCTGCCGCGCTGGCGGATGCGGGCAGCCGGTCGGGTACCGGTGCTGGCGCTGCATTGGGAAACGCGAATTTAGGATCCGCGATAGGCGATAACCTGGTCTACATTCCAAGCTATAAATCTGGCGTATGGACAGGGGATCTGGTTGCCAAGACCCTTGATCCCGCGACCGGCTTGGTGACGGGTGCCGATGTTTGGAAGCATGCAACGATTTTAGATAGCCAATCTTCGGGAACCGGCTGGGACACTGCACGAAAACTTTTAACTACATCGAATGGTGCCGTTGTACCGTTACGCTTGGGTTCGTTATCAGCATTACAACTGGCCTCGCTAGGTTCTCCCCTGACCGTCGCTCCAAAGATAATTTCTGAGCAACAGGCGGTACTGAATTTTTTACGCGGAGATAAGACCAACGAGGATCAGACCGCGACTACGAGCTATAAATATCGAGAGCGCGGTTCACGCTTGGGAGACATTATTGACTCCGAGCCGATCGCGGTGACCACGCCAATTGAGACCTACGCTGACTCATTTAACCCCGGTTATGGAACTTTTGTGACCGCGAACTCAACCAGAACGCCAATGGTTTACTTCGGCGGAAATGATGGCTTCCTACATGCGGTCAACGGCCAAGCCATCGGTGCTGACGCGGGTAAAGAGGTGTGGGCTTACATGCCGAGCCTGCTGTTCCGACCGGACGCTACCGGCGTCGCAGCGCTTACCTACAAAGCAACTGATCTGGCTCCCAAAAAATTTGCTCATAAATTCTATGTAAACGGGCCGATGTACGTCAGAGATGTGGACTTTAAACGCACTTCGCAAATTTCCGCTTCGCCTACACCCACCCCTAGCCCTGCAAGTCAGATTGACTGGCGCACTGTGCTGATCAGCGGGTTAGGTAAAGGCGGGGCTGGCTATGTGGCACTCGATGTGACTGCGCCTCCCACCACATCTGCTACCGAGTCAGCGATCGCAAGCTCTGGTCGGGTGCTGTGGGAGTTTACCGATCCCGACATGGGGTTTAGCTATGGTACGCCGCTCATTTTTAAGACGCGTCGGTTTGGATGGGTCGCAGCATTAGCTAGCGGATATAACAACATTACCGGCACAAATGCGGGTAAAGGAATTGTTTTTATCGTTGATATTAAAACTGGCGCGTTGCTACATAAGTTCATTACGCCAGATGGGAGCGCAGGAACGCCGATCGGCTTGGCGCACATCGAAGCGTTCGTTCCGGACTCAACCGACTATACCGCCACCGAGATATATGGAGGAGATCTTTTTGGGAACGTGTGGCGGTTTGATATCAGCGGCACAACTCCTTATTCAACAACGGGTGTCAGATTCGCACAATTGCGCGACTCAGCCAATCAACCGCAGCCGATTACGACCTATCCCGTTCCCTATGCAGATCCCGTGACTGGAACGCGATTCGTCGGCATTGGTACTGGTAAGCTTTTGAACACTGCCGATATCACCGATTATCAACAACAAACCATCTACAACATCCGCGATGGAGATGTGTACACCCCTAAGTCCACCTCGCTGCCAATCACCCGCAGCACTTTGCAGTCAGTCGCCCGCACCACCAACGTGGCGAATCTGACAACGGCTGTCGATGGCTGGTATCAGGAGCTCGTTACCGGGTCTGGAGAACGCGTCATCAAGCCGTTACAAGCACCTTTTGGTATTTTAATTGGGTTCACGATTACACCGAGCACTGACCCTTGCGATCCGGGCGCGTTCGGTACCGCATACGCCCGTACGGGTATCTCAGCGGACAATGCAATTGATCCCTCAGGTTCAGCGACGTTCTTAGGCGGCACCCCGGGATCAGCACAGTATGTGGGCAGCCGCGTGGTAAAACTTAGCGGTGGCGCGCCCGTGATTCAGGTCCTCAGCAGCGGTTCTGCTGGGACTTCAACCATAACGACGATAGATAAAATTAAATTCCCGTCAGGATTCGATGGCACCGTGGTGAATTACCGTGAAATTATTGAATAACCGCAATAATTTTTAACGAGCATCAAACAAAAGCCAGCAATTCTAAGAATTGCTGGCTTTTGTTTTTTGTAAAGCTGGGTCGGTGATGATGACCGTGGCGATGCTAATTAGATCGACCTTTCCTGCCCCACCCCCAAACCCTTCGGCAGCGGAAACACAATATTCTCCGTAATCCCGTCCAGCTCACGAACGCTTTGTGCACCGAGCGATTTTAATTTCGCAATCACATCCCTGACTAGCACTTCAGGCGCGGATGCACCTGAGGTGACGCCGATGCGCTTTCTGCCGGCGATCCACTCTTCTTTTAACTCTGCGGCACTATCGACTTGATGGGTTTCGCAGCCAAGCAAGCTGGCCAATTCGCGCAGGCGGTTGGTGTTCGAGCTGGTACGTGAGCCGACGACGATGACGACTTCAACTTGCGGTGCCATAAACTTCACTGCGTCCTGCCGGTTTTGTGTGGCGTAGCAGATGTCGTCCTGCTTTTGGCCGACGATATGGGGGAATTTTTGTTTGAGGGCGACGATGACTTTTTGGCAAACGTCAACCGATAATGTCGTCTGCGAAACGTAGGTTAGCTTTTCACTGTGGATGTTGAGCGTGGCGACGTCTTCGACCGTTTCGACCAAGTGCATGCCGGTATCGGATTGACCCAAGGTGCCTTCGACTTCGGGGTGGCCGTCATGGCCGATCATTACGATTTCGAAACCTTCGGCGCGCTTCTTGGCGACTTCGACGTGGACTTTTTTGACCAGTGGGCAGGTTGCATCGAAAACTTGGAATCCACGCGCATCGGCTTCGATCCGAATCGCTTTTGAAACGCCGTGCGCACTGAAAATAAGCGTCGCGCCTTTGGGCACGTCTGCAAGATCTTCGATGAAAATCGCACCCTTGTTACGCAAATCATCGACCACAAATTTGTTGTGAACGATTTCATGGCGCACGTAGATCGGTGCACCGTGAAGTGCCAGCGCCCGTTCGACGATTTCAATCGCGCGGTCAACGCCTGCACAAAAGCCCCGCGGATTGGCGAGGAGGATTTCGGATTCGCTGGTGATCATGATCTGGCCTTTTGCTCGTTGCCGCTGGTACAGCAATCATTGGTAAATTTGCTTCTTTCCGCTCTTGCGGGGACAACTCAATGGTTCAGTCTTCTGGTTAAACTCAAGCGAGCTTCAATCAGCAATCCAAAAATGAAACCCTAGAGCAGGTGTGCATTTCAAGCCATTTTTGCCGTAAATGCCGCACCCAGCCAAGAGTTACAAAAAATTCTCGTCCGAGCCTTCGGGATATCCAAACCGTTCTTCCTTCCAAGGATCCGCGTCGTTGTGATAACCGCGTACTTCCCAAAATCCGGGACGATCTTGCTCATGAAATTCTATTGCGGAGATCCATTTTGCCCCTTTCCATGCATAGCGTTTCGGCACTACCAAACGTGCGGGCCAGCCGTGTTCCATCGACAGCGGTTCGCCGAAAACGGAATGTGCGATCAGCACGTCATCATCGAACAACGCTTCTAACGGCAAGTTGGTTGTGTAGCCGTCGTGGCCGTGCAGTGTCACAAATTGTGCGGTCTCCAACGGCTGCGCCAGTGCGATTAAATCACGTGCCAACACGCCTTCCCAATCCATATCCAACTGCGACCAGCGCGTCACGCAATGCATATCGGCGACGATTTTTGTTTGCGGCAATGCTTTGAATTGCTTCCAATTTAGCGTTGCTTCGTTTGCAACCAGGCCAAACATTTTCAGCGTCCAAGTTGGCGTGTCAATCGATGGGCGAACCCCCATATCGAGCACCGGGAAGTCGGTCACACGGCTTTGACCTTGAGGGATGCGCACATCGGGTGAGATTTTGCCCGGCCGGCCGCCAAACGGAGAACCGCTTTCGTTACTACGTTTTGCCAACGCCGTCTTACTCGCAATAATCTTTTGCCACTTATTTTGCAGGCTACTCACGCACCCACCTTTTGTTTGCCCGACCCGCGGAACGAATCCCAGATCAACAGCGCTGCCCCCACACAAATTGCGGAGTCCGCAATATTGAACGCAGGCCATGGCGGTAGATTCATAAAGCCCATCGCGTGAATCTGAATGAAATCCGTGACCTGCCCGTGAATGACGCGATCATAAAGATTTCCAATCGCGCCGCCAATCACCAGCGCCAGCGCCGTAGACAGTAAACGGTTGTGATGATTCGCCCGCATCATCCAAATTAACGCGGCAGAAATAACAATCGTAATCACAATAAAAAAGTAGCGCTGCCAGCCCGACGCATCATTCAAAAAACTGAACGCCGCGCCCTTGTTATAGGTGAGCACCAGATTGAAAAACGGCAGAATTGTTCTCGATTCATAGTCAGCGAAATTCGACGTCATTGCGTATTTGGTTATTTGGTCCAACACGAAAATAATCGCGCTGATCCCGAGCCATTTGGCCCAACGAAGGTTATGCATATTGGCGATCTTCATCTTTGTGATTGACGACAACATCCACACAGCGATTGCACAGCGTGGGGTGCTCTGCGTGAGACCCAACATCTGCGCGGTAGTGCCAACAGCGTTCGCATTTTTGATTGGCGCTGGCGGTCACTTTCACGTTGGACTCCGCCGCTGCTGATTCTACAACCGACGCTTGTGAAGTAATAAATGCAAATCTCAAATCATCGCCCAGCGATTTCAGTAAAGCGTAGTCTTCAGCTGAGGCTTGCAGAGATACTTCAGCCTGCAGCGACGAACCGATGCTGCCCGCTGTGCGCGATTCTTCCAACTGCTTTGAGACAACCGCACGAATCTCTCGCAGCTTGCTCCAGCGCGTGGTCAATTGCTCCCCATTTTCTAATGCTGGCAACTCATAAAATAGCTGCAAAAATACGCTGTCGTCCTTGCCCACATTGAGCACCGACCAAATTTCTTCCGCCGTAAACGACATCACCGGCGCGATTAATCTCGTCAGCATTTGCAGAATGTGATGCAGGGTCGTTTGCGCCGCGCGGCGTGGCTTGCCATCGTTTGAAGTCGTGTATAAGCGATCCTTCAAAATATCCAAATAAAATCCGCCCAAATCTTCAGAGCAGAAGTTTTGGATCAATTGCATCGCCGGTTGGAATTCGTATTTCGCATAATGCGCCAAGACGCGCTTTTGCAGATCGTCGGCCAGCACCAAGGCGTAGCGATCAATTTCAAGTAACTCCTCAACTGGCAACGCATTTTTTGCCACATCATAGTCCGACGTATTCGCCATCAAAAACCGAACAGTGTTGCGGATGCGGCGATAGCTTTCGACCACGCGTTTTAGAATTTCATCTGAGATCGACAGCTCGCCCGTGTAATCGGTTGAGCCGACCCACAAGCGCAGAATTTCCGCGCCCAAGGTATCCGAAATCTTCTGCGGGGCGACTACGTTGCCCAGCGATTTCGACATCTTTTTACCCTGCCCATCGACCGCAAAACCGTGCGTCAGCAAATTCTGATACGGCGCGCGGCCATTGAGCGCGCAGCTCACCAGCAATGATGAATGGAACCAGCCACGATGCTGGTCCGAGCCTTCCAGATACAAGTCCGATTGACCCGGTTTGCCATCCGTGTCCGGCTTCACCAACGCGGGGGTGTTCGCGACCACGGTGTTGAACGTTGAGCCCGAATCGAGCCACACATCGAGCGTATCGCCGATTTTGTCGTAGTGTTTGGCGTCGTCGCCGAGCAGCTCTTCAGCGGTCATGCGCTGCCAGGCTTCGATGCCCTCCTTGGCCACGCGCATGGCGACAATCTCCAGCAGCTCCTGTGTGCGTGGGTGCAAATCGCCGGTTTCTTTATGCAAAAAAAACGGGATCGGTGTGCCCCAATTCCGTTGCCGCGAGATACACCAATCGGGACGGTTGGCGATCATGCCGTGCAGACGTGCTTTACCCCAGTCTGGAAAAAAAGCCGTGGCGTCAATGGCCTTTAACGCTAGCTCCCTCAATGTTTCAGTTTCACCTTTCGCGGCGAGGCCCATTCCCACGACCTCATGCTTGAGGTCCATGCCTATAAACCACTGTGCTGTCGCGCGAAAAACGGTCGGGGTTTTATGCCGCCAGCAGTGCGGATAAGAATGTTTGAAATCATTCGAATGAAATAGTGCACCAGCAGCTTCAATCGTTTTAACAATCTCAGCCTGCGCCTTCCAGATGTACATTCCGCCGAGTAGTGGCAAGGTCGACGCATAGACACCATTGCCCATCACGGGGTTGAGAATGTCCTCGGTTTTCATCCCGTATTTTTTGCAGGTTGCAAAGTCATCGACGCCGTACGCGGGCGAGGAGTGGACGATGCCCGTGCCGGCATCGAGCGTGACGTAATCGGCTAAAAAGATCGGCGAAACGCGATCGTAGAAAGGATGCTTGAACGTGATGCGTTCCAGCGCGTCCCCTTTCGCCGTCGCCAGCACCTTACCTTCAAGCGCATAGGTTTTGAGGCATTCTTCCACCCGTGATGCTGCCAAGATCAAGCATCCGCGTGGGGTTTCGACCAGTGCATAGTCGAATTCAGGATTAATATTCAGCGCCTGATTGGCGGGAATCGTCCACGGCGTGGTCGTCCAGATCACCGCAAAAATCGGGCCCGAGGGTGCTGCGGCGAGGCCAAATGCTTTCGCCAATTTTTGCCTATCCGAATCCAGAATCGGAAAGCCAACATCAATCGCGGTCGAGATTTTATCTTCGTATTCCACTTCGGCTTCGGCGAGTGCGGAACCGCAATCAAAGCACCAATTGACTGGCTTTAGCCCGCGATACACATAACCGCGTTCGAGCAATTTTCCGAGTGTGCGAATTTCGGCGGCTTCGGTTTCGAACGCCATTGTTTTATACGGATGATCCCAATCTGCCAGCACACCCAGCCGGATAAAATCAGCTTTTTGCAGCGTGATTTGCGAATCTGCATGCGCGCGCGCGTAGCCCTGCACCTGCAGTGGAGTCAGACTTTTACCGTGCTGCTTCTCGACAAAAATTTCGATCGGCATCCCATGGCAATCCCAGCCTGGCACATACACCGCGTCAAAGCCCGCCATCTGCTTGGACTTTACGACGATGTCTTTCAAAATTTTATTAACTGCATGGCCGATATGAATTGCGGCGTTCGCATAGGGCGGTCCGTCGTGCAGAATGAATTTCGGCTTACCCGTTGAGGCCGCACGAATTTTTTCGTAAAGTTTTTTATCCTGCCATTGCTTGATCCAGCCCGGCTCGCGTTTCGCGAGATCGCCGCGCATGGGGAAAGGCGTGTCGGGCAGGTTCAGCGTCGACTTGTAATCCATTTTTTCCAGCTTCGTGTCCATCATGTTCCGATCTTCAAAATTCGCTTGGCTACGGCACAGTCATCATGCATTTGCACGACCAGTGCTTTTAACGCATCAGGCCCGGCAAAATTTTGCTCGTCGCGGATTTTTTCGATGAATTCAACCTGCACGCGCTTGCCGTACAAATTAGCTGAATAGTCAAAGAGGAAGACTTCAAAATGGTGGCGGTTTTCGATTGAAACCACTGGATTGGTGCCGAGATTCGCAACGCCATATATGACCTTGGCATTCTCAACACTTGTCCTCACCACTCCCTCGAGCCCGCGAGTTACAAGTCTAAATTCTACCGCAAACACGCCCGCCAAAGCAGGTTTTCTGCTGGTAAGTGCCACGTTAGCCGTGGGAAAGCCGAGTGTGCGGCCAAGTTTTTTGCCGTGTGTGATGCGGCCCACAATGCGGTAGGGTCGCCCCAGCATGCGCTTGGCAGCGGATAGGTCGCCGCTGCCGAGCGCTGATCGTACCGCGGTGGATGAGATTCGCTCCCCGCCGGCGTCTGCAATATCGGCCATGGTTTGAACTTGAAAATCATGCGCCGATCCGTATTCACGCAGCATCGCCACGTCGCCCGCGCGCTTAGCGCCGAAGTGAAAATCCTCGCCGACCATCAACCACTTCACATTCATGTTGCGCAATGCCGACATGAATTCAAGTGGCGTGAGCGAGGCGAAAGCGTGATTGAAATGCGGAATAAAAACGTGGCGCATATGGCTATGTGCGAACGCAGCGAGCTTTTCAGTCACGCTCATCAGGCGGGCGGGAGCCAGTGCCGTGTCGCCGCGAAGCCGCGCGAAATACTCGCGCGGCAACGGCGCAAAGGTCATCGCAGCAGGCTCAAGGCCCAAGCGGGACGCGGCGTCCTGGGTGGCATCCAAAATAGCTTGATGGCCGCGATGGACGCCGTCGAAATTGCCGATTGCGAGGGCTAACGGAGCTGATTGCGCGCCAAGTGTTCTGTGCAATTTCATGTTGAGCGCTTTGCAAAATCACGCAAACGGAAACCCATTACCCACAAGCTGGCGAAATACACGCTGATTCCCGCCCCGATCACTCCGCCGAGTTTTATGCAATTGGTGAGGGTGTTCATCTGTAACCAATTTGCATCGTTGCCCGACAGCCACCAGATGGCGCCGCCCATTAAATAGAGGGCTACGCCGAGTTTGATAAAAAAAGTGAGCCATTCTGGTTGAGGCGCGAACAGTTTATCTCTGCGCAAAAAATAGAATAGTAATCCCGCATTCACACATGCCGCGAGCCCAATGGATAACGCCAAGCCCGCGTGCTTGAAAATAGGAACAAACGCGAGATTTAAAAGCTGCGTCACTGCCAATGTGGCAACGGCAATTTTTACCGGCGTCTTGATGTTCTGGCGCGCGTAGTAGGCTGGTGCCAATACTTTGATCAGAATAATTCCGGTCAGCCCAACCGAATATGCCACTAATGCGGCGCGCGATTGAAGCACGTCATTTGCCGTAAAGGCACCGCGATGCAGCAGCGTCGCCAGTAGCGGTGTCGCCAGAATAGCCAAACCAAGCGCCGCGGGCAGAGTCAGCATCAGCGTTAATCGCAGCCCCCAATCGAGCAATCGAGAAAACTCTGCCGGATCACCTTGGGTGTGTGATTTTACGAGTGAAGGCAACAGCACGGTGCCCAGCGCCACGCCGAGTAATGCAGACGGGAACTCCATTAATCGATCTGCCGCGGTGAGCCACGATACTGAACCGGTTTGTAAGAACGAGGCGATCTGAGTATTCAACAAAAGCGAAATCTGCGCGACCGAGACACCGAGAATTGCCGGCCCCATCAATTTCAGAATGCGGGCGACGCCCTCGTCATGCCGAAATTGCCAGGCGTTGACAGAAAGGCGCGGCAGCATGCCAATGTTTTTTAACGCGGGAATCTGAAACGCGAGCTGCACCACGCCGCCAAGCGATGCGCCGATTGCCAACGCCAAGATCGGCGGATTTACGTGAGGTGCAAGCCAGATAGCTGCGGCAATCACACAAAGATTCATCAGCACGGGCGTGAACGCCGGTGTTTTGAATTTCGAAAAACTATTGAGAATGCCTGCGGCGAGCGCGACCAAGGAAATGAAAAAGATATACGGAAACGTGATGCGAAGGAGCTGCACCGCGAGTGCGAATTTATCCGGATTTGCGCTAAAACCCGACGCTGTGGCGTAGACCAATACAGGTGCTGCGACCACGCCAATCGCAGTCACCACGAATAAGATGACCACCAGCAAGCTCGCCACGTGATCGGCGAGCCGTTTGGTTTCGGCAATACCATTCTTGTTTTTATATTCGGCAAAAACGGGGACAAACGCCTGACTGAATGCGCCTTCAGCAAAGAGTCGGCGCAGCAAATTCGGAATCCGCCATGCCACTTGAAACGCGTCCATGGCCGCACCGGCACCGAACAAATTGAATCCAATAATCTCGCGAGCGAGGCCGGTAATTCGCGATAAGAATGTCATCGCCGAGATGGAAAGTGCTGCCCTAAAGAGGTTCATTGATCGCTAAATTTACGAAAGGCGGCTTTGCGCCGGCCCGAACGATTTTTAAGGCCGCTTTCGGCCATAAAAACCAATCAAAACAGACGGTTTGCTTTTTATTGGGGAGGCGCTATAATACAAGGCTTCGTTGCGTTTCTCGCGTACATTCATGCGTCAACATAGACATAAATCTGGATAAATAATGGCAAATACCAAGCAAGCTGTAAAACGTGCACGCCAAGCTGTGAAAGCCCGCTCGCACAACCAAGCGCAGCGTTCTGAGCTCCGCACCGCGATCAAAAAAGTAACCGCTGCCATTGCCAAAGGCGACCAAGCCGCCGCAGAAATCGTATTTAAAGCATCGACCTCCACGATTGATTCGATTGCTGATAAAAAAATCATCCACAAAAACAAAGCCGCTCGCCATAAGAGCCGCTTGTCTGCTGCCATCAAGGCAATCGGTGCCAAGGCTGCTGCCACACCAGCTTCCGTCGCCGCTTAACAAAACTATTTAGGCCCATCAGCTGCAAAAAGATTTGTGGGCTGGGCAAGGTCTCATATTTGAAAAACGCCGGGCAATTTGTTGCCCGGCGTTTTTCACTTAAAACTTAAAACCCTAGCATTGGCGTGCTTCTTCAGCCATTTTTCATCGAAAACCCGCACTGTTGCTAGCGTTTGATTATTTCGTCTTGCTCTTGGGCACGAGTAACTTCAGGATTCGTTTTACCGGCGCGGGCACTGCAGCGCTGGGTGCGTCCTCGAGATTGACCCACATAGTGCCCGGCTCCATCACGGCTATCGGCCGTTTAGCGATCGCGAGTTCCAACGGATAGATCGACAAAGAATAATGGGTAAAGCCGTGCGAAACCATGTCCATTTCCCGCACGACTCGCGATTTGAAGCCGAACCGCGAATGAGTATTTTCGCTCGCGTCATCGGCCATCGAGATTTCAGGCAAAGACCATAAGCCGCCCCAGATACCGGTGGGTGGCCGCTTTTCCAGTAGCACTTCGCCACGGTCAATAAGCACCAGCATGCGCGTCTGTTTGTGCGGCACCTCGCGCTTAATGCTTTTTCCAGGCAGCGCTTCAATGCGGCCGGATTCTAGTGCCACACAGCTCGCCGCCACCGGGCAAAGCAGACACGCAGGCTTCGCGCGAACGCACAATGTGGCGCCCAAATCCATCAGGCCTTGGGTGTAGCTTTCAATGCTGGTTTCCGCTCCCAACTTACCGTCGTTTTTGGGTAATACCGCTTCCGCCTTCGCCCACAGCTGATCCTCCACCGCTTTTGATTTCACATCCCCTTCGACGCCAAAATGCCGAGCGAAAACGCGTTTTACGTTGCCATCGAGAATGGCGCATCGCTCACCAAACGCGAAGGCGCTAATCGCCGCTGCGGTTGAACGGCCAACGCCGGGCAGCGCATGGATATCTTCAAATGCGTTCGGGAAAATACCGCTGTGCCGCTCGACCACCTGCTTTGCAGCACGGTGCAAATTGCGTGCGCGGGCATAGTAGCCAAGCCCGGCCCAATGTTGCATCACCTGGTCGTCAGTGGCGGCCGCGAGCGCATTGATGGTCGGGAAGGAATTTAAGAAGCGTTCGTAATATGGAATCACCGTGCCCACTTGGGTTTGCTGCAGCATGATTTCTGACAGCCAAATGCGATATGCGTCACGGGTGTTTTGCCACGGCAGACCATGACGGCCATGTTTTTTTTGCCAGGAAATAATTTGCGTTGCGAACATACCCTTCATTTCATTCATTTGTGAAGTTATTAACCGCCAAAAAATGGTCTTAATCTACCTAACCGCTTTCTATTGCAGAACTAGAATGATCTTATCGTGTCTGTTTTGCATCTCCGCAAACACTAGTTCAAGCAGCAGTTTTGTTCGGGAACGGTGATGGAATGCGGGCCGGTGCAGGTGTTGAAAAAAGCAAAACCTGCGTGACGCAGGCTTTAGTTTTTGGAGCGGGTGAACGGGATCGAACCGTCGTATGCAGCTTGGGAAGCTGCCGTTCTACCATTGAACTACACCCGCCACGCAATTCACGGTTACAAAGTTTAACGTTTTTCGCAAGTGACTTCACATCTAAATAGCGCACTGACGCGTAACTTCCGGACAACTCTAAATCGCACAACAAAATAAACAATCCTCCAAGGAAATCATCTTGATGAAGCCTATAAAAAGTATTTTATTGAAATCGCCCGCGTTTTGCGTGGCTGCATGTTTAAGCGCGCTCTCGGCCAACGTTATTGCGCAAATAAAACCCGAAACCCCAGCCCCCGTCGCGGAAGAAGGCGAAAAATCCGGCCCGACCTTTTCGTCAAAACTCCTTCTTACCGGCGGCGTGACCAATATCGAAGGCTCGGCCGGTGGCGGATTGACGCCATGGGCGATCATCGGCGGCAATGGCACCAAAGAGCAGGTCGGCGGTTCGGTGTTCTATACGCATGTTCGCGCCAATGATTACAACCTGAACGTCGCCGGGGCGATGGTCGGTTTGTTTGATCGCGTGGAGTTGTCCTACGCGGAGCAAAAATTTGACACCCGTGAAGTCGGCGGCGCGCTGGGCTTGGGCAATGGCTACAAATTTACGCAGAAGGTTTACGGCGCAAAAGTGCGCGTGGTAGGTGATGCGGTGCTTGAGCAGGATTCATGGCTGCCCCAGATCGCAGTGGGCCTGCAGCACAAACAAAACGACCGCGGTGATTTGTTGCGCGCACTTGGCATCAAGAGCGATAAGGGCACTGATTACTACGTTTCTGCCACCAAGCTTTTCTTGAGTTCCAGCATTTTGGTGAACGGCACCGTGCGTCTGACCAAGGCAAACCAAACCGGTATTCTCGGTTTCGGCACAAATACAAAAGATAAATACAAGGCCTACGCTGAGGGCTCTATTGCCTATTTGCTGCGCAAGGATTTAGCGATAGGTGCAGAGTTTAGGCAAAAGCCGGATAACCTTGGATTCAAGGAAAACGATTGGTATGACGTATTTCTGGCCTACGCACCGACGAAGAATATTTCAGTCACGCTCGCCTACGTCGACCTCGGCAATATTGTGATTAAGGAAAAACAGAAGGCACCGTACCTGTCGGTGCAAATCGGTTTTTAAGTCTTTTCTAAATCAGCTGTGGATGTTAAATAAAACCCATTTTTTGAAATCGTCAGGAAAAATCATGTTGAAAAAAATCTGTTTTGCACTCGTAGCGCTAAGCATCACCGTCTCCGGCGCGCTCGTCACCACCCACGCCTCCGCCCAAGAAGGTGCGCAGGTATCCGACGCGGCAACATTCAAAGACTTTGGCGAAAAAGCCGGACTGGTCAAAATCATGGACGACTTCATGGTCGGACTATTGAAAGACCCGCGTACCAAATCGTCGTTTGAGAATGCCGATCAACAGCGTGTTAAAGAACAGTTGGTCGATCAGATTTGCGCCATCCTCAAAGGCCCGTGCGAATATAAGGGCGGCAAAATGAGCCAGGTTCACCGGGAACTAGGCATCAACCGTGAGAATTTCAATGCGTTGGTTGAGCAATTGCAATTCGCAATGGACAAAAACAATGTGCCATTCTCGTCACAAAACAAGCTGCTCGCGGTGCTGGCGCCAATGCATCGTGTAATCGTCACGCAATAAGCCCCAACACGTCGCGGGTAAGCTTATTCGATAAATCTTGCCAAATATTTTTTAGCCACATCTGATTGGCGGTGAGTCGCGTATCAACAATGTAGGTTCTCTCCCTGAGGAGCCGGGGCAACCCGGCGATTTACCCACTACGCTTAACCGCGCGGTGGGTTTTTTTTATTCTGCGGCGGGTCTCTTCGCCCCCAGCCGTGATTCCGTGCCGTTGAGCAGCTTGGTAATGTTTTCCTTATGCCGCCAAACCAGTAGCGCGCACATCACAATCACGGCGAATAAATACGGCGAACGCGGCGTGTCGATCCCAAACAACAAAAACGTATAGAACGGCGCAAACACCGACGCGGCAAGCGCCGCCAGTGACGAATAACGAAAAAAGAACGCGATAATCACCCAAGTCGCCAAGGTTGCCAAGCCCAACCACGGCTGGATCGCCAGCAAAATACCCGCCGCGGTCGCCACCCCTTTGCCGCCTTTGAATTTAAAAAATATTGGGAATAAATGGCCCAGAAAAACGGCAAGCGCAACGCACGCCAGCGTGATCGGGCCGAGTTGAAATTCCGCCGCATATTGCTGAGCGATCCATAGCGCAAACCAGCCTTTGGCCGCATCGCCTGCCAGCGTTAGAATCGCCGCTGATTTTTTGCCGGTGCGCAGTACATTCGTCGCACCCGGATTGCCCGAGCCGTAAGTGTGCGGATCGGGCAGACCGAATAGCTTGCTTACAATCACGGCAAACGAGAGAGAGCCGATTAAATACGCAATAAAGACCGCTGCGATGCTGGTGATGAGGGGATTTGCCATAGTCACTACTCTACAATACGCAGGCAGAATGTTTAAAATCGTATCAAAAATAGCGAGTCCGTATGTTCAACACGTTTTCGTCAGCCGGTTAAATTCCTGAATCACCACTTTAAAAAGCAAAATCAACATGGATACAATTTTCATCCGCGAAATGCGCGCTGACGCCTGGATCGGCATTTACGAGTGGGAAAAATTAAAGCCGCAAACCCTCGATTTCAATCTCGACATTGGTCTGGACACCCACGAAGCTGGTGCATCCGACAACATCACCCACACGGTAGACTACGGCAAAGTGGTGGACCGAATCCGCGCCGATTTAAAGGATCAGCATTTCAAATTGTTGGAAGCATTGGCCGAGCATATTGCCGGCGTGGTGCTGCATGATTTTAAAGCGCAGTGGATTCAAATCAGCGTCGCCAAAATCGCCCACATGCGCGGTGTCAAGCAAGTCGGCGTGACCATCACTCGCGAGCGCGCAACGACAAAATTACCTGCGCCGCCGGGCTTTGCGGATAGCGAGCGCTCGTAAATGTTGAAGTGGGTAATCGTCCTCATCATCGGCATAATCACCCTTGGTCTATTTGCGCCGATGCTGTCTAAGCTGGGGCTGTGGCGACTGCCGGGCGATATCCGTTTTAACTACAAAGGTCGTGAAATCAGTTTACCGATTACGTCCACGATTTTAATTTCGTTGGTGCTGACGTTGGTGATGCGCGTTTTCAGGATTTAGTATTGATTGTTTTGGCGATGGATGATGAACGTCGTGGCTGCCGCCGCACTTTTACAACACCAGCAATGGCGGCCTAATCCAGCCATTTTAGCTTCAAGAGTGCTTTCGATAAAGGAGCCTAAACTTTCGATGATGCGGGAGACGGCGAAACGCGCGGATTTTCGGCATATGCGCCGTGACTATTGCGCTGCCGTTTGACCAAGAAATTCAATTCGGAATGAGCCTCGTGTCGAACATTCCGCCAACAACCTGCGCATCAATCGACCAACTGGGATGGCTTGATCTTCGTGAGCAATTCTGGCCCGATTGTTCTTTTGAAGATCACCTTGCCGCAAGGGCTGAACTCTTGGCTCCGCCAGAGCGTTTTGCACAGTTCATTGAGTGTGATGGTGCGGGGAATGCAATAGAATTCATTGAAATTTCTATTCGCAGCGATTATGTAAATGGAACAGATGCCCCGCCGGTTGCCTTTCTGGAGGGATAACTTTGTTCTGCCCGAAGCAAGCGGCAGCGGCGTCTACCGTGGCCACGACCGTGACCTCGTGTCGGCGGCTGAAAATTGGCCTTTCAGCAAGTGCAGAGAATTTGCTTCGGATACACCGATTGAAAATATTGAAATCCATTCAATGCATTTGTCGCTCAGCTTTGCGGAGTGCGGGCGCGTCGTGTTTTTCAAAAAAAGCTGAGCTTAAACTGTAATCGAACCCCGTTTGCAGAGCGGGGAAATCGGGCGATGACGAAATGAGGAAGTGTGGTGTTCAGTTTTTCACTCACCGCCGGCCGCAGCTGATATTTATAATCCGTGACGTCGGCCGCGATTTTGCGGCAAAGTGACGTCTAACGACGTGACGCTGAAACGATAGAAACTGGTGAATATGAAAGGTGATCGTATGACGCAGGTTCGCAGCTATTTCACTCGCTTTTTAGGCGGTCTATCCAAACGAATGTGCGGAATCATTTTCATCACTGTGTCATTCGCGCTCCTTTATACCTCAGTCGCAAATGCAGCAGAGACCGCGCCGCGCGTTATGGCCAACGAATCTACAGTCAGCAAGCTGACGAGCAGCGAGTTGGCCATGTTTACCAAGGTGGATGATATTTTTGCGGACTACGCGCTCGATGCGCATGTGCCCGGCCTGGTGTACGGGGTGGTTGCAAACGGTCGGCTGGTTTATGTTCGCGGGATCGGGGTTCAGGATATCGAGTCGAAGCGTCCAGTGACGCCGGACACTTTGTTTCGGATTGCCTCGATGACGAAGGCTTTCACCGCACTAACGATATTAAAGCTACGCGACGATGGCAAGCTCCGGCTTGACGCATTGGCGGAAACATATGTTCCGGAGTTGCGCGACTGGAAATATCCCACCACCGACTCGCCGCGCATTCGCGTGCGCGATCTGTTGAACCACATCGCAGGCTTTGTTACTGATGATCCCTGGGGCGACCGCCAGACGCCGATGCCAGAGCCAGCGTTCTCTCAACTGTTGCGCGAGGGGGTGCCGTTCACTCGCGCGCCGGGGACTGCGATGGAGTATTCGAACCTTGGCTATGCGCTGCTCGGTCGCATCATCACCAATGTGTCAGAACGTCCGTATGCGGACACGATAACGCGCACGTTTTTGCGACCACTTGGCATGGACTCATCCGGTTTCGTGGTCGAGGCTTCGCCGCGTGAGCGCCGTGCGCTGGGTTATCGTTGGGAGGACGATGCGTGGCTGCTGGAACCGACGATGGCGCACGGTGCGTTTGGCGCGATGGGAGGTATTCAGACCAGTGCGAATGAATATGCAAAATGGGTAGCCTATCTGCTGTCGGCATGGCCTGCGCGCGACGGCCTAGACATCGGACCAGCGCGGCGTGCGACGGTGCGCGAGCTCGCGCAAGGGTCAAACTTTCCTCGCCCGCGATCGCGCCCCGGACACAGCGGACCGGCAGGCTGTACCCAGGCGGCGACCTACGGCATGGGCATGTCTGCGGCGATGGATTGTGACCTCGGTTTCACGCTCGGCCATAGCGGCGGCTATCCGGGATATGGCTCGAACGTGCTCTTGCTTCCTGAGCAAGGTGTCGGCATTTTCGCGTTCGCGAACCGTACCTATGCCGGCCCGTCAGGCGCGGTATGGGACGCTGCTATCGCACTGAGCAAGGCAGGATTCTTGAAGATTCGTGTACTCCCGGTCGGTGAGGCGCTGGCGAACGCGTATCGGACGGTTGCGGCAATTTATAAGCAGGGCGAAGTTGCGGCGAGCCAACACCAGCTCGCAATGAATTTCTTGCTGGATCGTGATGCGCCCAACTGGAGTCAGGATCTTGCCCTGCTCAAGAAAGCGGTTGGCGAATGCGACACGACGGCGCCCATCACGGCAACCGGCGCGCTCGCCGGTGAGTTTACGTGGCGATGCGCGACTGGCAGAGTGACGGGCAGTGTGTTGCTTGCGCCGACTCAGCCCCCGCGCATTCAGGCCATTAACCTTGAGAAAAAATTACTTTGATGAGGTCGCAGATTTCACTCGATAAGTAAATATGAGTATTGTGTCGATTGTGCCGCTGAGCGTCGCGCTCACTCCAACGCTCATAGTGCTTCGGGGCCTTGGCTTAACAGCATAATCTCCAAAGATCCTGAACCCGAACAACTGCAGAGGAAAGCTAAATGAAACACGCGGGTGATGAAGCGCTGCGCGTACTGGCATCACTGCTGGCGAGCCTTCGACAACTGCCTGGCATGACAGAGCGCAAGCCGGGAATTTTTTACGTGAAGTCCAAGGCCTATTTGCACTTTCATGAGGACGCGGCCGGGCTGTTTGCCGATGTAAAACTGAACGGAAACGAGTTCGATAGATTCCCTGTCAAAACCAGACAGGAGCGGGAATTGCTACTTGCGCTAATCGCTAAAGATCGATCAACTTATGGGCAGGTTAAGATTTAAATTACGGGGCAGCGAAGATCGTTGTTGCTGTTGCCTTGGCGCAAACGCGAGTCCGGCTGGAGCCCTAAGGAATTGCATGCATGATTATTGACCCGTCGTTAGCCGCGTTTTTAGCGAACGCGGTGCTGCTGGTGCATGTGGCGGTGGCGACGTTTGTGGTGGGCGGTTTCGTTGTCGTGGTTGTCGCCAATATCGGGCGCTGGGTACATTTGCGATGGCTGCAGTGGATCAACGCGCTATGGTTTCGGTTAGCGCACCTGCTGGCGATTGCGGTAATCGTGGTGGAGACTTGGCTCGGGGTTTTGTGTCCGCTCACCAAGCTCGAAATATGGCTGCGTGATCAATCGGCTGGCCACAGCTACGCTGGCGGATTTGTTGAGCACTGGTTGCAGCAACTGCTTTACTACCACGCGCCGCCGTGGGTGTTTGGTCTTGGTTATACGGTATTTGGTGTGCTGGCGCTGGCGAGCTGGTGGGTTTTCCCGCCGAGATCAAAACCAAGTTGAATTGAATGAGTTTTCACCGTATCCCGCCGGCAATACACGCTTAACGCGCCGGCGGAATAAGATGTTGTTAGTTAATAGTTAAACACCAGCCCGCTGCATCGGCGCCTTTAGCGCTTCGCTTAGCGTATTGAGGCTCTCCGACAAATGTGCCTTGGCTTCTTTGCTCATCGGTTTTCCCAGTGCGCCACGAATCTGATTGCTTAACGCGATGGCGTTTTCGCGTTGCAGGCTGCGGGCATCGGCAGGCGTGTTGCCAGAGG
>JBBRFJ010000028.1:0-29035 GCA_038224475.1 Burkholderiales bacterium | reverse complement strand
GCGGGCAAACGAATGGCAAAGGTACATGGCATCATCGCCATTCGCCACGCCGATGTGGATGTGCTGACCAAACACGGTGAACTGTTTGGCGAGGTAGCCATACTTTTCGGCGACCGCTAAAAAACGATCCGTCGGGAAAATTCGTCGCTCATGCCATTTTTGAAATGGATGGTTGCCGCCACCGCAGATGCCGATATTCATCCGCTTGGCCTCCGCCACGAGTGCGTCGCGAATCTCGCGCAGTTCAGGTTGCAAAGTATCAAAACGCGCGTGAACACTTGAGTTCACTTCAATCATTGATTGGGTAATTTCAGGCTTGAGATTGGGCGCGATTTTGTGCTTTGCCATACGCCGCAAAAGATCGTCGGCTTCGGTGGTCAGATTTTGCGTTTCAACATTGATGAGTTGCAATTCCAACTCGACCCCCATCGTGAGCGGAGTGGACGGCGTAAACGCGAGCGGGTGCGGCGCGGAAGACGGAATCGCCACCCGATGCGGACGCTCGATGAGCGCAATTGCCGTGTTTTCGGTATCGTCCATAGTGTTGCTCCTCGCGTGTTCCATGTTGCCGGTTGTGTTGCTCGTAAAATCGCCACCCATTTCATTCGCCATCACTGGCTGTGCCCCGCCTCGTCTGCATATGTAAATGCGAAGCGCGCGGCCACCGGGCCAGCCAACTGCATGAGCGTGACGGACGCCAGTAGCACCGTGCCTGCCAACGATGACAATGCAGGACTACCATTACCTGACAAATCACCCAGCATGAACGTCATGCCCGCCGCCAGGCCTGCCAGCGGCGTGAGTGACAGCGACAATGCAGTACGCTGGCGCAAACTTAATTTTGAAAATGTGCCAAAAGCAAATATTGGCAATGCCTTCGCCACAAAGCGAACGATGACAAACACTAGCGCCAACCACGCGACAGTCGAGAAATCGGCGAGTTTTAAGCTGGCTCCCGTCATCACAAACAACACCACAAAGAATAGCTGCGCGACATCGCCAAACTCAACGACCGGCAAACGTCGATGCGGATGCACGTTGCGCGCCATCAGGCCAAGCGTTAGCAGTGTCAGCAGCACGGAAAGATGCAGCATCTCCGCCAACCCGACAGCGGCCACGATCATGGCTAACTGCAAAATAAATTGCTCGGTGTTGGTGCGTCGAAGCCATCGCGAAACGATGGCTAACAATTGAAACAAACCCGCGCCCAAAAATACCGAGCCCGCAATTAAATAAAGCGGGTGCAGTAACGCATCTGCCAACACCACACTATTTTCCAGATGCACCAGCGGTGCCAGTGTCGTAAATAGCAGTACCGCCACCATGTTATTAATCGCGACTAGAGTAAACGCTCGCCTCGTCACCGGGCCCTCGCTTGCGACATCGCTTGCCACACGCATTACCACCGCGGCAGACGTGGCGACGCCTACCGCGCCCGCGATGGCGGCTTGCACCCACGGCACGTCAAATACGACGAACATGATCGTCAGCAACGCAAACGTGAGCGCGCTTTCAACGAGACCGGTCGCCAGCAGCCATTTTTCCGATATCAGCCAGCGCAGATCAATACGGCGCCCTAGGTCAAACAAAATAAGGCCAAGGGAAATATCAACGAATACCCGCATTTCGTTGAGCATCGATTCAGTGATGAGATTAAATCCGCCCGGGCCGCAAATAAACCCGACCAGAATATAGCCCGTGATGACGGGCATCAAACGCGTTAGAGAGGCCAGACGCCCGCCGATCAAGCCAGCTAACAGCACCAGACCAAACAGCAGAAATTCACTCGGTTTTAGTGGAAAAACCGGTAGGAAATCGAAAAACATGGCGCTCCATTAAGAGACAAAAATACGCGAAGCCGTGAAAATTTGTTACTGGATCATCCAGCATTTCTGACTGGCAGGAATTCGCTGTTTGTCCGGGAACTTTTTTTATTGAAACTTGCTTGATGGACTAAGTGTAGCCCATATATCTCACCAAATTACCGCGTCGCGTTACTGCAGCAAACTCCAGCGCCAAACTTCAGCAGAGAACAAAATCAGAAAACAAAAACATTGCGGCAATCCAAACCTAAAGGCCTCGTGTGCGACTTGATATAGCTTGTGTAGATCAACGCTATTTGTTTACGGAATCATTACGACATGCACCCGATATGGGCCATGTGCGCCGATCACAATGGTCTGTTCAATATCCGCCGTTCGTGAAGGGCCCGAGACAAAAAACGTGGCGCGCGGAGGTTCACCGATCTCGTCGCGCATAAGCTGAAACGCGTCTTCCATCGTCGGCACGATTCGCGCTTTACGTACAACGCAGATATGAGTCTCTGGCAGCAATGCAGTCACTTTCGGCGTGGCCACGGCACCTAGCAAAAGCAGCGTACCGGTCTCACCGATACCGCAAAAACAACCCGTCAAGCCAACCAGATCATTCGCGTTTGCGGCTCGATTCGCAAATTCAATACCGGCATCACGCCAATTGAGTGCTGAAAATTCCGCCCATCCGGCAAGTTTTTTTTCCAGGTTTTCACTCATCAAATAGCGCGCGATTTCAGCTGGAATATCTTCGGGTGAATGCACCTCGGCAGCTGTTGTTTTCAGTCGATCACACTCTTCAATGAAATGCGTAATAGGTTCGTGCTGCGCGAAACCCGGCAAGGGGCCGCGTGTGCGGGCGCTAATAACAGCACGGGCATCAATAAGCTCTTGTTGTGTAGTGGCACCTTGTTTGCGACTATTCGCGCGAATACGCGCGAGGATATTTTCTCGCGCGCTCATGCTCCTGATTTCCCAGCGGGATATTGTTCACGATAAAGCTCACGAAACGTTTTACCTTGTGGCGCCGGCATATCGCGTCCGTCGGTCCAGCCATCAATGCCGGGAAGTTTATGAATTAATTTTTCGCGCCCGCCCATCCATGAAGCGATGCGTGCTCCTGCGCGTGAAGCGAACGCATATAAACGTGGCCGCTTGACGAAAAATCCCCACACGCCAATCGCAAACCGCTCACTGAATGGCCGCAAATGCAAATCAAACTGTTCTTCGCGCAACTTTCGCATCAAATCTGGCAGCGGAATTTTCACCGGACACACCACTTGGCATTCACCGCAAAAGGTCGCCGCGTTTGGCAAATCGCCGGCATTTTCAATGCCCTGATAAACCGGCGTCAACACCGACCCCATCGGCCCCGGATAGACCCAGCCGTAGGCATGACCGCCTACATTTTGATACACCGGGCAATGGTTCATACATGCGCCGCAGCGAATACAGCGCAGCATTTCCTGCATATCGCTGCCGACCAGTTTTGTCCGTCCGGCATCGACCAGAACGATGTGCATTTGCTCAGGGCCCTCTTGTTCTTCAGGGCGTTTGATTCCTGTCGTCAACGTCAAATAGTTCGCAATCGACTGGCCTACCGCCGAGCGCGGCAGCAGACGGATCAGCGTTGCAAAATCTTCCAACGTCGGGATGACTTTTTCGATGCCGGTAATCACGCAATGAATGCGCGGAATGGTTGTCACCATATCGGCGTTGCCTTCGTTCGTCACGGTAAGCGTGGTGCCGGTTTCTGCAATCACAAAATTGGCACCGCTGATACCCATATCGGCACTCAAGAAATGGGCGCGTAATTCCTCACGTGCTTCCCGTGTCATCGCCGATATATCGGTAAGCAGCGGTTTGTGATGATGCGCGACAAATAGTTCTGCGACCTGCTCTTTCGATTTATGCACCGCCGGAGCGACGATATGCGATGGCGGCTCCTTGGCCAGCTGCAAAATATATTCGCCCAGATCCGTCTCCAACACCTTCACTCCGGCCGCTTCCAACGCATCGTTTAACGACACCTCTTCACTGACCATTGATTTCGATTTGGTAACGGTTTTTACAGCATTTTCGCGTGCAATCGAAACGATAATCGCGTTAGCCTCTTCAGCGGTTTCTGCCCAGTGGACAACAGAGCCACGGCGAATGGCATTAGCCTCGAATTCGATTAAATACGCGTCCAGATTAGCGATTGCGCGGTCTCTCAGTGCCGCAGCGTAGGTACGAATGGCTTCCCAGTTGTCGATGGTGGCGACACTAGCGGCACGCCCGTCAACGAATTTGCCCTTCGCTTTTTTCATTGCCCTTTGCAACACCGCGTCGTTCAGTTTTAGACTCGCGGTTTCCTTGAAAAACATCGATTGGACTTGCATGGTGTGACCTCAAAACAGACAGTTGTTTTGTATCAGGTAGCTGCGCAACCTGACTTACAAAATAATAAACACTAGCACTGGCGCGGTTTAACAAGCATTTTTATTTCAAGAAGCTCGTCAATGCCAGGGCTCACTTTGTAGAATCTGTTAGCCCGGCCAGCACTTCAGCGAAATGATAAACCTTGGTTTTCATGTCGCCCTGGCGGCGTAAACGTCCTTCAATGTTCAATATACAACCGAGGTCACCGCCAACCATCGCGTCGGCACCGGTTAACGCAATATTCACGCATTTGTTATCCGCCATGCGGGTCGATATGTCACCCAGCTTGATCGAAAATGTACCGCCAAAACCACAGCATTTTTCGGCGTCGTTCATCTCGGTCAGGGTACAGCCGGTCTTCGCAAGCAAATCACGGGGCTGTTGTTTTATGCCGATCTCGCGAAGCCCGGCACAGGAATCGTGATACGTGACGTTGCCGGAGAATGTAGAAGGCACCGATTTCACCTTCAGGACATTGACTAAAAAATCCGATAACTCAAACCATTTTGCCGATAGCTTTTCAAACTCAGCACGATCCGGAGCATCGCGAAAGAGGTCCTGAACGTAATGAATTTTGACTTGGCCAGAACACGATCCGGACGGCGCGACCACGTAATCGCAGTCCTTGAATTCTGACAATAATTTGCGTCCCAGCTGCTGGGAAATTTCGCGCGCGCCAGAGTTGTAGCCGGGCTGCCCACAGCAGGTTTGGGTGCTGGGGAATAAAACCTCACAGCCAGCGTCTTCGAGCAGATTTAAGGTCGCGAAACCAATGTTGGGGCGAACCAGATCAACGAGGCAGGTAACGAAAAGACCGACTTTCATGCTGCTATTGGACCACTTTTACAGTTGCTCCGGTACGACATTAATCGATCTAGACGGCTTTGGCCTTGTCAGCAGCGATAACCACTTTTCCGCTCTCCAGCCATTTTTTGATGCGGTTGGCATCTCCCGCGCGGGTATAGCGCCCCCACGAATCCAGCAGCACAATCACCACCGGCTTTGAGCTGATCATGGCTTGCATCACAAGGCATTTGCCGGCTTCATTGATGAAACCGGTTTTTGATAAACCAATGTTCCAGCCCTCTGAACGGATTAGAGAATTAGTGTTCGTGAACCCCAACTCGCGGCCGCTTTCAGCCAATTTCACATGCAAGGCGGCGGTCGTCGAAAATTCGCGGATTTGTGGGTACGCCGACGCCGCGGCGACCATCATCGCCAGATTCTGCGGGCTGGCCACATTGCCTGGTGCCAAGCCGGTCGAATCAATGAATCGGGTATTGGTCAAGCCCAAAGTTTTGGCCTTCACATTCATCGCCTCGACAAATGCGACAATGCCGCCAGGATAAGTGCGTCCAAGGGCGGCCGCAGCACGGTTATCAGACGCCATCAGCGCCAAACGCATCAAGTCTTCACGCCTAAACGCAGTGCCGATCGGCAGCCGGGAGTGCGAGTTCTTGAGCAGATCAATATCACTTTCATGAATGACCACCGCTTCGTCCAAATTCAGATTCGCGTCCAGCACGACCATGGCTGTCATCAGTTTGGTAATCGACGCAATCGGTACCGCATTGTCTGCATTCTTGGCGTACAACATCTGCCCCGACGTCTGATCGAACACAATCGCCGCGTGCGATAACAAATTGGGACGTCCGCTGGAATCCAGATCCGCCACGGGCGGCGGCCCCTTGAATTTGGCTTTATTTTTTTTGTATGTGACTTTGTATGTTGCCGTATTGGTCTTTTTCTTGACCGCTGCCGTTGCATCCGAGAAGGGTATGCAGAAACTGACCAAGGCGACCGCGATAGAATAGACAAGAAACGCAGAGATTCGAGATGTCATATTTGCCTTGAGTGAGTACGCAAATTACTTGGAGTTTGTATTTATTATGTTATCGGCCAAAGCGACTTAAAGTTAAACCCTGCCGGTTGTTCGATATATGACAACACCTTACCAAAACAAGGCTTTTGGTGCAAGACTTTATGTCGCACCTGACGATTTAGTTGTAACCCCATGAATTACCGATAAAAAAGCACACATCATGTCCGCTCCAAGCTATCCACGTATTGAAACTCTCGCTGTGCATGCGGGCCAGTCACCCGATCCAGCCACCGGCGCTCGCGCAGTGCCTATTTATCAAACGGCCTCATTTGTGTTTCCGGACACCGAAACCGCCGCCTCATTATTCAATCTCGAACGTGCAGGTCATGTGTATTCGCGTATCTCTAACCCGACTACCGCGGTGTTTGAGGAGCGTATGGCTGCCCTTGATGGCGGCCCCGCCGCCATTGCTACCGCCAGCGGCCAGGCCACCCTGCACCTCGCGATCGCAACACTGATGGGTAGCGGCAGCCACATTGTCGCGTCCAATGCGCTCTATGGTGGTTCGCACAATTTACTTTCGTATACGCTGCCCCGATTTGGTATCAACACCACGTTTGTAAACGGCCGTGACCCAGATCAGTGGCGCGCGGCCATTCGGCCGAATACGCGCTTGTTGTTTGGCGAAACAGTGGGCAACCCCGGGCTGGATGTACTGAATATTCCTGTAATCGCAGAAATCGCCCATGCAGCGCATCTTCCCTTGATGGTGGACGCAACACTGACCACCCCGTTTTTGTCGCGGCCTATTTCGCAAGGTGCCGATATCGTGATGCATTCGGCGACCAAATTCTTATCGGGTCATGGCGTGGTGATTGGTGGGGTGTTGATTGATGGCGGGCGTTTCGATTGGGAAGCTTCGCAGAAATTCCCCACGCTCACCGATCCTTATCATGGCTTTCACGACATGGTGATGACGGAAGAATCGTCGGTCGCCGCGTTTGCGCTGCGGGCGCGCCGCGAAGGGCTGCGCGATTTTGGCGCGGCGATGGCGCCAATGACCGCGTTTCAGATTTTGCAGGGCCTGGAAACCCTGCATGTGCGCATGCCGCGACATATCGAAAACGCGCGAAAAATTGTTGAATTTCTATCTGCAAATAATGCGGTGGCGCATGTCACTTATCCTGAGTTACCAAACCATCCCGACTACGAATTGGCGAAGACGCTATTCCCAAACGGCGTTAGCGCTGTGGTCAGTTTTGAAGTGAAAGGCGGCAAGCAGGCTGGAAAGACTTTTATCGAGAAACTTTATCTTTTTTCGCATCTGGCCAATATTGGTGATGCAAAATCGCTGGTCATTCAGCCCGCCACCACCACCCATTTCCGAATGGACGCGGCCGCGCTAAAAGCGGCAGGCATTTCGGAAGGCACAATCAGGTTATCGGTCGGACTTGAACATGCGGATGATTTAATTGAGGACTTGGCGCGCGCGCTGGCGGCCTCGCAAAAAATATGAAATTTCTCGTTCAGCAACAACCCGCATTCGTCTACACCGGCGGCAAACCATTTGACGCCACCAAGCCCAGCATTATTTTTATTCACGGCGCAGCCAATGACCATAGCGTATGGACTCTGCAATCGCGTTATTTCGCGCACCATGGTTTTAACGCGCTGGCAGTTGACTTGCCGGGACATGGCAAAAGTTTTGGTGAAGCCAAAACCACCATCGCGCAATACGCTGACTGGGTCATTAATTTATGTGACAACGGTGCGATTCGTGAAGCTACTTTGGTGGGACACAGCATGGGCTCGTTGGTCGGACTCGACTTGGCAATACGTTACCCGACGCGCGTTTCGCGCCTCGCATTGCTCGGCTGCTCCACCCCGATGCCAGTCGCAGACGCGCTTATGGATGCAGCTAAACAGCGTCCGCATGAGGCGTTCGACATGCTCAATATTTGGGGGCATGCGCCGCAAGTAAAATGGAACCAATCTGCCCTTCCCGGCACTTCACTAATGATGGCGTACAAATGCCTGCTGGAGAAAAGTCGGCCGGGTGTATTGGCCAACGATCTCGCCGCGTGTAGTGCATTTGCGCTAGCCGCGGATACGATGGCACACATCGTTGCGCCTACACTCGTGCTTAGCGGGTCGAAAGACATGATGACGCCGCCAAAGGCGGCCCAATCAGTTGCCAAGCAAATTGCCGGGGCGAAATTTATTTCGTTGGACGGCGTTGGCCACGCGATGATGCAAGAGGCCCCTAGTCGGGTGCTGGATGCATTAAGAGATTTTGTCCCACGCACATCGCTGCACAACAGTTAGGGCGCACAACCGTACGACATGCGGCGACCAACTCGGTTAAAAAACGCGGGTGCCTGCTGGCAACCCGCGTTCTTTTAATACTAGAAACCGAACTTCACACCAGCGACGATGGCATCGACTTTAGAGTTATCAAGCCGTTGATACTCAATAGTGCCTTTGATATTTTTTGCAAAGTTGTAGCCCAAACCCACGCCATAAACGGCCTCAGTTTTGCGGTTGGAATCGCTGTTGCCAAATCCATCCACCTTACGCTCGGTGCTCGCTGCGCCTAATCGACCGTAAACAGAAAATTCGTTCGAGATCGGTGCAGATAGCAGCGCAGAAAGCTGGGTAGATGTGGCCTTGCCGTCAACCCCGCCAAAACTCACCTTGCCGTAATCGTTGTAGCTGAGCTCAACAGCGACTACCGGGCTAAACGCATAGCCAACTCCAACACCGCCAGCGGTGGCGTTCTTTTTTCCAAATCCGTCGCCGATATCAAAGCGGCTTTTACCCAGCTGGCCAGAGACAAAAAAACCGGCATCTGTATTGTCAGGTGCCGCCATCGCTGGGGCAGACACTACGGCCCCAATTGCGCCGATTACTGCGAAAAGAGCAATCGATTTTTTCACGGTATTTCTCATAAATTCTCCAAGAGTTAATTTAACGTGATTGACCAATTATGTTGATCAATTCCGTAGAGCGCTTTGCATTTACAAGCGCTACTAACTCTTTAGTCAGTAAAGTTTATGGGGAGTTCCGCGTTTTTTTCGATAGCCGAAAATATTGATTTTTATTTTTGCAAACGGTTTATAGGCCAACAAGCTTCCCCGCAATTGATTCACGTGACTAAGCTGATACGAGGCTCAACTCACCACTATTCTTGGCCTCCTCCTGCTGCTGCAAACGCCACATCTGCGCGAATTTGCCATCCTGCTCCAAAAGATCGCGGAAAGTTCCACGCTCAACGATGCGGCCCAAATCCAGCACCAGAATTTCATCGGCGTCGATGATGGTGGAGAGACGGTGTGCGATCACCAACGTTGTACGATCCTTGGCAATTTCACGCAACTCGCCCTGAATCGCTTTTTCAGTCGCAGAGTCCAGCGCAGAGGTGGCCTCATCAAAAATCATGATCGCGGGATTTTTAAGCAAGGTGCGGGCAATCGCCACGCGTTGCTTCTCGCCGCCGGATAATTTCAAACCACGCTCGCCCACCATGCTCTCCCATTTATCAGGTAGGCGTTCGATGAAATCGCTGACGTGGGCGCGGCGTGCGGCATCGCGAATATCATCTTCGCTCGCATCGGGCCGGCCATAGGCGATGTTGTAGCGAATTGTGTCGTTAAACAACACCGTATCCTGCGGTACGATGCCCAGGCTCGCACGCACGCTGGCCTGGGTGACATCGCGAATATCCTGACCATCAATTAAAATTTTGCCGCTCGTAATATCGTAAAAACGAAATAACAATCGTGACATGGTCGATTTACCCGCGCCGCTGGATCCGACAACCGCGACGGTTTTTCCGGCAGGAACCTCGAACGAAACATCGAACAAAATTTGGCGGCGTTCGCTATAGCCAAAATTGACATGTTCAAATATTATTGATGCGCCGTTCAATGCCAGCGGCTTTGCGTTCAGCTTATCCTGCACCTCACGATTTTCATCGAGCAGGTTGAACATTTTTTCCATATCCGTAAACGCCTGACGCAGCTCGCGATACATTGCACCCAAAAAGTTAAGCGGAATATAGAGCTGAATCAACAGCGCATTCACCATCACCAAATCACCCAATGTTAATTTTTGCGTGACGATGCCTTCGGATGCGCGCCACATCAGCAAGGTGACTGCGGTGGCGATGACAATACTCTGCGCGGCGTTTAACAGGCCAAGTGACGTCTCACTTTTAGTCGCGGCGGCCTCGTAGCGCTGTAAATTTTTATCATAGCGCCCGGCTTCAAATTCTTCATTGCCAAAATATTTTACGGTCTCATAATTTAGCAGCGAATCAATCGCCTTGGTATTGGCTTTCGAATCCATTTCGTTCATGGTGCGGCGATGCTGGGTACGCCATTCGGTAATGCTGATGGTAGTCACGATGTAAATCGCAATCGCACACAAAGTAATAACAACAAATGTCCAATCGAATTTGGCACCCAACAGAAAAACGACTAACGTAATTTCCAACAGAATCGGAATCACCGAGAACAACATATAGCTCATGATGGTCGACACGCCGCGCGTGCCACGCTCGATATCGCGGGTAACGCCTCCTGTGTGCCGATCCAGATGGAAGCGCAATGAGAGCGCGTGCAGATGGCGGAATACGCGCAACGCAATATTACGCATCGCGCGTTGCGTCACTTTAACGAACACGATATCGCGAAGCTCACCGAACATGGTCGACGACAACCTGAGCAATCCGTAAGCGGCCAGGAACGCGATCGGCACCACTATGGGAGCCAACGCCGTAGCCTGTGACTTGTCGAGCGAGTCGACGATATTTTTCATCACCAGTGGCACACTGATATTGGCTAACTTTGCCGCAACCAGAAACGACAGCGCGAGCGCTACACGGCCTTTAAACTGCCAGAGGTACGGCCAGAGGATGGTGAGTACGCGTCGGTCACCACCCGCTCGTTTTACACTCCCTGTAGACGCGTTGGCGGGAGGTGGTGCAGCTGATGAGTGATGATGTGGGGACATGAATTCTTGCGGGCTTGGGTAATGAAGGAAAGTCTGGCAAACGACAACTGAATTGAATTCGTTTGACTGCGGGACGAGTTGTTTACTTTGGGTCTAGCTGACTGAAGACTAGTTGTGATTCACCGCGTATTATCGATCACAAAATTTATATTGCGGCAAAAATGCTTTTATCAACGCTCGCGATAGGATAAAAAACTTTTTCTTGGGAGACGCTAATATTGCCGGGGTGCTCGGGCGTTTTTCCTGCCACGAGGGCCGACACTACTAGGGTTGGCAGGCACATGCCCGCTAAAAACCGAACGTTCAGCCTGTTCAAGACGTATCATCGTTCGGGCAAGTTTCAAGCCCGTCAGCTTTTCCAACAGCCCTGCCGCTTCCCGCAAGGTCTGTAAATCGACCGCCATCGAATCGCCGACGGCTGCAAACACAATCGAATTGCCGCCATCGCTCGCACCTGGCGCGCTCTCGATCGGCGGTAACGCGAGCACCCGTTGATTAAAAACTTCATTCAACGAATCGAGCTGCTGACGGTAGCCGCGGCTGCGACCAAAAAGATTCAGCACCAATAGCCCATGACGGGTAAGTCGCGCACGACAATCGCGATAAAACTCGGGCGTTCCCAGCGCCCCGAATCGCGCATGCTGATCGTAGCCGTCCACCATGATGCAATCAAATTTCTGTGTGCTTTCGTTTATCCATTTCACACCGTCATCGACGTGAATATCAATATTCGCGGCCTCATCACGCGGCAACTTGAATGACTGATAGGCCATCGCCACCACGCCGGGATTGATTTCAACAATCGTCTGCGACGTGTGCGGAAAATATCGATGCCAGAACTTGGTGAGCGACGCGGCGCCAAGCCCTATTTGCAGTACATTTTTTGGCCAGCCAGCGTCGGCCTTAACTGTGTTTTGAGCCGGGTTTAGTTCCCTCCGGAACAATAGACACGTCATCATCTCTCGGGTGTACTCCAACTCCAACGCATAAGGCCGCGCAATGCGCATCGCGCCCTGCACCCATTCAGAACCAAAATGGAGGCAACGAACACCGGATTCTTCGCTGGTTTCGATGGTGTGGGATTTAAATGGTGCGGGTGCAGGCATATGCAAAGTATAAAGCCAGCCAACATGCGGCCAACATTGCCACAGGTTATGAACGTAATGCGCATTCTGTTGCCATCGGTGACAGAGCCGCGCAGCCTGATACAAAAATATTCAACCGCTCCATTCGGCGGGCTTTTACAGGCACAAATGGTTCAAACGGCAATCTAAACCGGCACTTTGATTTATTTTCCGCCTTGCCTGCGTCTGATCGTCCGTTCCAACCATTCAAACAAAATCTCGCTTACCAGCGCAAGTAGCGCGGCAGGAATGGCGCCAGCCAACAACAATTGCCGATCATTTAACGCGAGTCCGGTGACAATGCGCTCGCCATATCCGCCCGCACCGATGAAGGCCGCAATCGTCGCGGTACCGATTGCAATTGCGGTCGCGGTGCGCACGCCTGCAATGATAGTCGGCAGCGCCAATGGCAACTCAATTTGGGTCAAGATATCGCGCGCGGACATGCCCAACGCCTTACCCGCCTGACGTAATCCATCTGAGACTTCGCTCAAGCCCGCGCATGTATTTCGCATGATCGGCAGCAGCGCGTAAAGCGTCAGGGCGATGAGTGCAGGCACGCTGCCGATTACACCGATCAATGAAATCAACACCGCCAATAGCGCAAGCGAAGGAACCGTTTGCAGCAACCCAGTCGCACCAAGCACAAGCGAACGCAAATGTGTGTGTGGAAAAATAATCACCGCCAGCGGAATAGCGATCAGCGTCGCGACAAACACCGAGGCGACAACCAGCCACAAATGCTGGCCCGTCAGTCTCGCTAGATCACCCCCTAAAAGCTTTGCCCAAAATCCACGGCGACCTATTTCAGTTGACTCCATCTGCGGCGCACCAGAAGCCTTGGCCAAATGGTCGCGGGCAATGATGTCAAAGGCAACACTATCAATTTCCGCGCGTGCGTTCATCGCGATCATGGCCGGTGCATTGATCGTGCCGCCCAATTTTTGCAGCGCTGCCCACGCAGCCGGAAATCGCGTCGGCACATCCAACCGATACAACACCACCGCGTCGTAACGCGGGAAATAATTTAAATCATCATCGAGCACTCGCAAGTTAAGTCGACCAATCTGTGCATCAGTGGTGTAAATATCGATAACATCAATCTGATTTTTTTCAATCGCGGCGAATGCCAAGCCGTGGTCCAAGCTGGTGGGCATTTGCGTAAAACCATAGCGCGCAACGAGTCCTTTCCATCCGTCGGCGCGGCCGATAAATTCGTTCGACAAACCGAGGCGCTGGTCCGGTTTTTTAGCCAAGTCGCTTAACGTTTTGAGGCTCATTCTTTCAGCATCAGCTGAGCGCATGGCGAGCGCGTAGCCGTTGTTGAACCCGAGAGGAATTGCGACACCAAATCCGAGTGGTGCCAATGCACGATTCATTTCCTCAATTGAGAGTGGCGTGGGGCTCTTTAAAATTTCTTGCGCGATCGTGCCCGCATATTCCGGGTAGAGATCGATGCTGCCCGCGCGTAGTGCCGCATAAACAATCGCGGTATTTCCCAACCCCTGTAGAACCTTCGTTTCGATGTTTCCTGGCGTCCTCGCCTGCTGCGCGAGCACTTCCGCCAATATGTAAGATTCGGTGAATCGCTTGGAGCCAATCTTGAGGACATCGACATTTTGTTCAGCGTGGACCATTTCAACGAGAAACAACAGCGCGAAAAATATGGAACTCAGGACTAGAATCGCAAATTTTCTAACCACGTTGATTTTCGCATTTAAAGCGCGTCACCTCGCCCGAACGCAACGCTTGGTGCTTGGTCTGTCGGCCCGTTACCCGCTTACGCCAAAGCTCAAAACTAGAGCGCTTCAACTGTTTGCGCATAAGTGCAATGACGCCGGATTCATCCACGCCAAATTGGCTCTTGATCGCGTCGAAGGTGGTTCGATCTTCCCACGCCATTTGCACGATACGATCAATGACGGCGGCGTCCAGCTCGATAATTTGTTTTTTCATCTTCATATAATAAGCTACACACGTAGCCAAACGAATAGAGACGCGTGTTTATTGGCAGCCTTTGTAAAACAATCGGCATTTTTTGAGAGCCCCGCAAACTTATCGGATCTTAATTTCTAAAATGGACTTCGCAATGCCAAACAATCAGATATCTATTGCCGTTTTTGTCACGGGTGGCACTTTTGATAAAGAGTATGACGAGCTAAGCGGCACCTTGTTTTTTAAAAAATCACATGTGAAAGAAATGCTTGCCCTGGGCCGTTCGCAGGTTTCGACGCGCGTTGAAACACTGATGATGATCGATAGTCTGGTCATGACGGATGCAGACCGAGATTTGATCGCCGCAAAATGCAAATCGGCGAAAGAAAAAAATATCGTAATCACGCATGGCACCGACACCATGGAAAAGACAGCTCGCTATTTAGCACCTCGCATGATGAACAAAACGATCATCATCACCGGCGCGATGGTGCCCTATAAATTCGGTTCTTCCGATGGACAGTTCAATCTTGGTAGCGCACTTGCTTACGCGCAATGTCTGCCTGTGGGCGTGTACGTGGCAATGAATGGGCGCTTTTTTCAGTGGGATAACGTCAGAAAAAATAAGAAGGCAGGGTATTTTGAGGAGCGAAAAAAAAATCGCACTTAAGTGCACGTGCTGCGGCATTTTTGTCGCCGTATAGAGACACTTAATTGCGTTGCGTGACTTCGTTATGCTCTCAAGTGCTTGTTTCAAGGTGTTGAAATCGTCCTCATATTCTCGGCACGGTCTGTGCGTCGGCTATGCACGATTTGTAGAGGTCACCAACCGTGAAAGGCTTCGTATTTGCAAATCGTCAAAATTGTATGCGGCAAAAGCAAGCCGGAAAGTAAACCCGATGTGGTAAATATGCCCTGAAACATTGGCATTGTCTCAAAGTAAAAAGGTCGAACTTAAATGAACTGCAAACTGAATAACGCCTTCGCTGCAAGTACATCCTCAGCTTACTCTGCCCTATTTGGCGCTGGCCTATCTGCACTACGCGCACGAGGCATCTACTCATTGTTTACTGTGATGTCGGTAGTCGGGTGCGGCGCGGCAAATTCCGCTCCACCCAACTTGGCAGGCTGTCAAATTTTGCCTGCCAATAACGTTTGGAATACGCCTATTGATACCTTACCGGTACATGTCAGTTCAAATGCGTGGGTGAATACAATTGGCGTAAACGGAAAACTTCATCCCGACTGGGGCATTACCGAAACACAGTATGGGATCCCGTTTGTTACTGTGCCAGGGACGCAGCCAAAAGTGCCAATTACATTTGATATTCCCGATGAAAGTGATGCGGGCCCCTATCCGATTCCTGCCAACGCGCCGATTGAGGGTGGCGCCGCTAGTAGTGGTGACCGGCATGTGCTGGTGATCGAAACTGCCAACTGCGTCTTGTACGAAACCGGAAATGCTTATCCGCAAAATAATGGCGCGAGCTGGATCGGATTTTCGGGCGCTAAGTGGGATCTGAAATCAAATGCGCTGCGTACGCCAGGCTGGACATCCGCTGATGCCGCAGGTCTACCTATTTTTCCGGGTCTTGCGCGCTGGGAGGAGGTCGCCGCGGGAGAAATTACGCACGCGCTTCGATTTACGGTGCCATCAACACGACGCGGGGTTTATCAATGGCCTGCAACGCATTGGGCAACCAATTTAGCGGATAACATCAACAATCCCGTGATGGGGGCACGATTTCGTTTGAAAGCCAGTTTTGATATTTCAGGCTTCGATGCCCGGACGCAGGTCGTTCTAAAAGCGCTTAAAAAATACGGCATGATTTTGGCGGATAACGGCAGCCCATGGTACATCTCTGGTACCAGCAATATAAATTGGCCGTCAATCGTTATCGACCAACTCAAAACAATTAGTGGTGGCAATTTTGAGGCAGTCGATGTGACTAGCATGATTGTGAATATTAATTCCGGAGAAGCAAAATCGACTCTAGTGCTACCTACCACTGGCTCCGCGAAGCCATTTGACCTTTCTGGGGACGGCAAAGCAGACTTGCTATTTCGCGACTCGTCCGATGGCAGCACCATGGCATGGTTGATGAATGGCCTTGCGACTAGTGCAAGCGCGAACATAAGAGCAGCAGACCCGAGCTGGAACATAACCCACGTCGCCGATTTCAATGGCGATGGCAAGGCGGATATCCTATGGCGCAAAACTGATGGCACGGTTGCAATGTGGCTGATGGATGGGCTTAACGTTCTAGCTAACGTCACACTGTTGGGTCCAAATACTGACTGGGGCGTTAGTCATGTCGCCGACTTCAACGGGGATGGCAAATCGGATCTACTTTGGCGTAACACTAGCGGGGCTGTCACTATGTGGCTGATGAATGGCTCAGCGATTGTCAGTAGCGCAGGTATCCTTGGTGCTGACGCCAACTGGAGTGTGAGCCACATTGCGGACTTTAACGGGGACGGTAAAGCGGATTTGCTTTGGCATAACACTAACGGCGCAGTGACGATGTGGTTGATGAATGGCATCACAGTTAGCAGCGGCGCAGGAATTCTCGGCGCAGACCCAAATTGGAGCGTGAGCCACGCAGCCGATTTCAACGGTGATGGCAAGGCAGATCTCCTATGGCGCAACACAAATGGCGCGGTCACGACTTGGATAATGAACGGTAGCAACGTCACCAATAGCGCCGGGCTGCTTGGTGCCGACCCCAACTGGAGTGTGAGTCACGTCGCCGACTTTAACGGGGATGGCAAAGCGGATCTGCTTTGGCGTAACACTAACGGCGCAGTAACAATGTGGCTGATGAATGGCATCGCAGTCAGCAGCAGCGCAGGCATTTTGGGTACTGATCCCAATTGGCGAGTGGTCAGTACCCCCGATTTTAATGGAGATGCAAAATCTGACCTCGTCTGGCGTAAAACAGATGGCAGTATTTCCGCGTGGTTGATGAACGGTGCAGGAACGACCAGTAGTGCAGGACTGCGTGTGCCGGGGGCGTGGCAGGTTGTGCCGTAGCGTTCAACCGTTGATGAAATAGTCCCCAAAATCTCAAGCGCGCCTGCGAATAATCAGGCCAATCGAAGTCGTTACATATCGTCCAAGCTGCAATTTTAAGTGTGGGTTATGCGAATACGGCGGTATGTCTACGAATTGATCGAGCAGGCCATCTCCTTCATGCCAATCCATCTCAATTTCGTGGCCACTGTTCGTAAGCGTTTCAAGCACCTCTTCAATGTCACAGCGTCGGAAAATTACGGTTCCCTCGTTATCGACCGTGTTTGTCCTTGACGAGATATTATATTCCGTCGTGTGGACGGCAATGCCGCCCGGCTTCAAACAATCCACAGAGTTGTATATAAATGTTTGCCCGAGCTTGATTGATCCCAAATGCTCAAGCGCGCAGGCCGACCAGACAAAATCAAACCGCTCGTTAAATTCGCCAGGAATATAGTTCATGTCGCAGGTTTGAAAGCGCACGCGCGCTCCGAAAGTCGCGGCGTCGCAAAGGTTGCGCTTATTGAGTATCGATAATTCAGATGCATGCTCGTTGGTTTCTACCCACCCGATTCTCTTGGCTTCTTCCGCCGATAAATCCGTAGCAAGAATATCGACATTACGACTTGCAAACAACGAGCTAAGCGGCTCCTCACCGACTGCAAATCCCAAACCAAGCCGATCAGGTTTTAGCATTAGCCGTTCCTGCAAAGCTTCACATATAAAACAAAACTCCCAAATTTTACGATGCATGTGGCCGGGTGCCTCACCCATCAAACCAGCCCAAGCTTTAAACTCGGGGGATCGCAAACGATGTTCGGTACACAAGCAGGACTTGAGCAATTTTTTTCTCCATGAATTTAATAATATGTTCTCTGACAGCATACCTAATAAGAGTTGAGCACAACATAGTCAAAACACTAGGTCTGGCGGCGTCTGCATCGGCTTTACACTCCAAAAGGCGCGCCAACGCTTGCGCTGCAATTTCTTAAGTTTGCTTAAACAAATGAAAAAACTGGCGCGATACGGCCAACTTTTCATTTCGGTTCTTCAAATGCAACGTCAGTTTCTCCGGCGCTTCACGTACGGCACGGTCAACTGCGCTGGCGTTTACGATGGTGCCTCGATGCACCTGCCAAAATAATTCCTCGTCCAGGCCGTCAATCAACTCCTTCAGTGGAATGCGCACCAGCGCCTCCGCGTCTTGGGTCACAATGCGCGTGTATTTGGTGTCTGATTGGAAAAATAAAATGTCGTCCACGTTGATCAATCGCGTTTGGTTGCCGAGCGAGGCGCGAATCCATTTCAATTTGGGCGTGGTTGATTTTGCGTCGCGATTCAGCAGCGTTTCGAGTAAGCCGGTCAAATCGCCAGGCACAGAATTCAGCCGCTTTTTCAAACGCACAATAGTCGCAATCAGTCGGTCATCTTCCACCGGTTTCAGTAAATAGTCGGCTGCACCATTTTCAAAGGCATTGACCGCAAATTCATCATAGGCGGTGACAAAAACAATATGTGTTGAATCGTCCAGTTCGGCGGCAACCTCCAGCCCTGTTTTGCCTGGCATGCGAATATCGAGGAATGCAATCTGCGGCTTATGCGTTGCGATAAGAATGGCCGCCTGGCTGCCATTTTCTGCCAACCCCACAATAATGAGCTCCGGCCACACGCGGGCGAGGGCATCGCGCAGACGTTCGCGCATCAGCTTTTCGTCTTCAGCAATAATCGCAGTCGGCATTCATTCCTCCTTAGTTTCTATTTTGTCGCCTGGAACAGTGAGCGTTGCAACAAAACCCCGAGGCACATTAGCATCGGTCTCGAGCCTAGCATGCTCGCCAAAGATGGCGTGAAGACGATCCCGAATGTTACCGAGACCGACGCCACCTTGCCGGCAATGCACCGGACCGTCTGATTGCGCCACGCCGCGCCCCGTGTCGCTGACGCGAACGGTGAGCTGTCCATCGACCGCCCGCTGCGCCACCACATCAATACGACCTCCTTCGGGTTGTGGTTCAATTCCATGCTTGATTGCGTTTTCAACCAGCGAAATCAGCATCGCGGGCGGAATATTTTCATTCACCAAGGCGCGAGGTAAATCAAGACTGAATTCAAGACGTTCATCCATGCGCGTTTTCATAATCAGAAGATACGACTCGACCATGCTGAATTCGCGTTCAAGAGTGGTGCAATCTTCACGCAGACCACTCAAGCCACCACGCAAAAATGAAATGAGTTGGGCGGTTAGCTTGGCGGCTTCTGGCGATCGGGCTTCGGCTAGATGTTGCACGCTCGCCAGGGTGTTGAACAAAAAATGAGGCTCCACTTGCGCCTGCATGAGCCGTAGCTTCGCATCGGTGAGTTGACGCGCCACCCGTTCCTGCCGCGCTGACGCTTTGAGTTCTTCATTTTTTCGAATCAACAAATTGCGCCGAAGCTGCAAAAGCGCTGCTGTCAATAACGCGTAAATAACGCCCGCCACTAAGCCCGCAATCAAAACAGGGATAGCGACGCGCTGAATTTCCGCCAGTCCCAGCCCCTGAAATCCTTGTTTCACAAATTTCCCAACCAACCCACCCAGGATAGCGCCTGCCATCGCGCAGCCGACCGCGATAACGGATAGCACCAGCCATGTAGGCAGTACACGGGAGAATCTCCGCGCTTGGGCACTTGGGGTAACGAGGCTGGCTTCCGACGATGCAGCAGGACTACATGGCTGTAAAAATACCGCGAGCAGGCCGAAGCCAACCCCGCAGAGCGCTACTAACGGGACAAGAATCGCCTCAAACCAGCTTACCGTTTCGCTACTAAAGCGCATGCCAAACACGCCCACCAGCCACAACGCCACAAAAGTAGCGGCCAACGGCAGCTGGTAACGCATAACAATCGCTGACAGTTGCGCGACTTCATCACGCTGATCAGCAGTCAGCCTCGATAATTGCCGCTCACGTCGCCTGCGATACGCGGCCTCGATCTTTTTTATCCAAACAAGCATGCTTTACGATCCTTTATTCGCGCCAATAACAATAACGTGAATCATAAGACTGCCCATACACGCCGGCAACCCGGAAGCGATGAAATACGATTGGCTGCGATGAATTCAGTTGTGGCAGGTTTTAAGTAAACTAGATGCTTAAGACTTTAAAAATCACACGGAGAACTTATGGCTGACATTTCATTAAAGCGCACGCATCAGCTGGGACTAAAGGGCGCGAAAGTAGCCGCCGATAAAATGTCGGCAAAACTGAACGAGAAGTTTGATCTGGTCTTCACTTGGAGTGGCGATACGCTTAATTTTCAGCGGTCTGGCGTTAACGGCAAAATGATAGTCACAGAAACCCATATGCAGCTGGAAGTAACGCTCGGGTTTTTGCTAAAAGCGATGAAAGGTCCAATCGAAAAATCGGTGGTTGAAAACCTGGATACCGCGCTCGCGACGGCAAAACCCGTTGTAAGCAAAGCGCCAATAAAAACGACAACTGCGGCGAAAAAGCCGACCTCAAAAAAAGCTTAAGGTCGCGCGCCTAGATGTTTTCAATTACGTTCGCCAGCAGAAAACTCGAACGGTGCGGCGTGGCCTGAATACAACCGTTCAATCAAAGCAATCTCACGCTCAGCAATGGTGTCTAAAAAATATTCTGCGCCGTTCATGTGTTTGAAAGCCGTGAAACCGGCCTCTAGAAACTGTTGCATATTCGACAGCCCCGCCAGCCGGGCCGGCGTACGCAGTAACCGCAGTGTCGAATAAATCATCGGTTTTTTCACCACCACGTCCAGCTCGGCACCCACAGCGCGCATCAACTCGACTTGACGCAAGCGATCTTTTTTTGTACCGGCCTGACGAAATGCTTCGGCGTAATTTTCATTAGTAATGACGACATGACCTATTTTTTTTGCCAGTATTTGATCAAATTCTTCCGAGATCACATCAAGCTCCAACGCCTTGCTCACCGCGTCATAGGCAAATTTTGGCAACATGCGCTCAATAGTCGGATACATTCGGATTAGGTCACGATCACGCAGCGCAGAATCCTTGATGCCATAAAGCTCATCCATGAAAAACGCCGTGGCAGGCCCGTAGCGCACATCTACCGACAAATCTGGATAGGTGCGCTTTAATCGCTCCTGTTGCCAGGCCTTCACGGCTTTTAGGCGCACAAAAGACGCAGCGTCCAAGTTGGCAAGCGATGCAGTTCCTCGTAACGCATCCAGTTTTTTCAAGTTTTCAATCATGTTCGGATTCTAGTTGCTGAGCGCCCACAATTTAGAGGATTCAATCTAATTGAACCATTCGATGACTCTGCTCCGCTGGTATTCTACCTTTCCATTTTGACGATACACTCGGGATTTATGAACTTGAGCAACACCAGTGACGCGAGCCCAATAACCACATCCGCAGAGCTGCAGAATCAATTTCTGCAAATGCGTGCCGCATATGCGCTTGATCGTTGCCCACTGGCTGATGCGAGACGTATCGCGCTCGAAAGATTGGAGCAACTACTGGTTAGGAACAGCGCTGCCATTCAGGTCGCAATCAGCGCGGACTTTGGCAATCGCTCAACGCATGAAACACAGCTGCTCGAAATGTTTCCCTCGTTATCAGCGATTCGTCATGCCCGATCCCATTTGAAATCGTGGATGTCACTCAAGCGGCGCTTTGCCTCTCTTTGGTTCATGCCTGCACGCACAGAAATCCGGGCTCAGCCGCTCGGCGTTGTTGGCATTATCGTACCGTGGAATTATCCGCTAATGCTCGCGGTTGGGCCGTTGGTGGCGGCACTCAGTGCGGGTAACCGGGTGCTGATCAAGATGAGTGAATTCACACCGCGCTTTGGGGAGCTGTTCGCCAAGCTGATCGCGGAAACTTTTAGCGCGGATCATGTTGTAGTGATTAACGGCGATGCAAAAATTGCCATCGCGTTTTCCGCATTGCCATTCGACCATTTATTGTTCACAGGCTCGACGTCAGTGGGTCGCCAAGTGATGCGCGCTGCGGCAGAAAATTTAACACCGGTGACCCTAGAGCTAGGCGGAAAATCACCCGCGATTATTGGACCTGAAGCCGATATTGCTGGGGCCGCACAGAAGATTATTTTCGGCAAATGTTTGAATGCCGGACAGACCTGCATCGCACCGGATTATGTGCTGCTACCGCGCGACAAAGAAGCGACGTTTACTGAGGCGGCAAAGAGCGCTGTGGCCGCCCTTTACCCGACGCTAGCCAACAACCCGGATTACACCAGCATTGTCAACGCTCGCCATATGTCCCGGCTGCAGAATTATTTGCTTGATGCCGCGTCCAAAGGTGCATCAATCACACCACTCTTAATTTCGAATAAACCATTTAATATTGAAAATCAAACCGCGCAAAAGATCGCCCCGACGATTGTTAACGACGTGAATGAAAACATGCTATTGATGCAAGAAGAAATATTCGGACCGATTCTGCCACTCGTACCTTACGATTCATTTGACGCGGCGATTCAATATGTGAACAATCATCCGCGCCCATTAGCGCTCTATTATTTTGGCCGTAGTGAACAGCACATTGAAAGAGTGCTTTCGGAAACCGTTGCGGGCGGTGTAACCATCAATGAAACATTGCTGCATATCTCACAAGAAGACCTCCCATTTGGTGGCGTCGGCCCGTCGGGGATGGGTGCCTATCACGGCAAGTTTGGCTTTGATACGTTTTCAAAATTAAAGCCCATATTTCGTCAGCCCAGGCTGAATGGGCTCAACCTGCTCAAGCCGCCCTATGGGAAACGGGTAGAAGCGATGTTGAAGATGTTGCTGAAATGACTTTGCGCTTTCAACCACACCGTCGCCACCTTTTGAAAGTGGGCATCGCGGGCGCTCTCGTGTTGGCAGTATCACGCTCACTTGAACATCATGCGTTTGCTGTCGCAAGTCCCGCAGGCATTCAAGGCTCGCTCGACCTCAAAATACTGGCCAACAAGGACGCAGACGTTATCGCCGCGTTAGCGCCCGTAATTTTGGCGGGCAGCTTGCCCGAAGAAGTGGTTTCGCGCCAAATCGCGATCAATGAAGTAGTGGAAGCGTTTGATCGTACCGTGGCAGGCTTATCGCCTTCGGTACAGCGCGAAGTGGAAGAATTGTTAAGTTTGCTCACCATGCCCATCACGCGCCGCTTCGTGGTGGGCATTTCTGCCTCGTGGCCGAACGCGACCGAAGATGAGATCAAACAATTTTTGGATCGCTGGCGCAATCACCGTTTTGGGTTGTTACAGCAGGGCTATCAAGCACTGGTGCGGCTGATGATTGCGTGCTGGTATGGCAACCCGCTTTCATGGGGAAGGATTAGTTATGAAGGACCGCCATTTGCAAAAGAGCTGGGGCTGCAATGACGGCAAGCGTGATCCCGGATTTTATCAAAATTGCGCGTGAAGATAAATCGCGCGGCTGGAAAGTGCTCGATGGTTCCCGGCTAACGGCAGACATCGATATTGAATGCGATGTGGTCATCGTCGGCTCGGGCGCGGGTGGCGGAACTAGCGCGGAAATTTTATCGGCGGCAGGCTTGAATGTGGTGATGATTGAGGAGGGGCCGTTCAAATCGTCGACCGATTTCCGCATGCGCGAACGCGATGCATATCCGCAGCTGTATCAAGAATCCGCCGGCCGCCAGACCAAAGATAAAGGCATTGTTATTTTGCAGGGGCGCGCAGTCGGTGGCTCGACCACCGTGAACTGGACATCGAGTTTTCGCACACCACCCACGACCTTGGCGCACTGGCAGCGCGTGTGGGGCTTGAAGGATTACACCGTCGCCGATATGTTGCCGTGGTTTCAAAAAATGGAGGCGCGGCTGTCGATTGAGCCATGGGGAGTGGCGCCAAATGAGAATAACGATATTTTAAAGCGCGGATGCGACAAGCTGGGTATTCCTGCCGCCGCAATCAAACGCAATGTAAGAGGCTGCTGGAATTTAGGCTATTGCGGCATGGGTTGCCCAACGAACGCAAAGCAATCGATGCTCGTGACCACGATTCCTGCGGCGCTCGATCATGGACTTTCGCTGATACATTCCACTCGTGTGGAGCGGCTCGCAAATCGTTACGGCCGTATCACCAGCCTGGTAGCGCTTGGCATGGACCGCGAAGGTGTCGCCATCGGCAGATATAAAATCCGCGTGACGGCAAAACACTATGTGCTGGCGGGTGGCGCGATCAATAACCCCGCGCTCATGCTGCGATCAAAATTACCCGACCCTTATGGCGCACTCGGCAAACGAACATTTTTGCATCCGTCATCGGTGAGCGCGGCGATTATGGACGGCAAGGTAGAAGCCTATTCTGGCGCGCCGCAGACTATTTATTCAGATCATTTTTTGGATACGCAACCCGTCGATGGCGTTATCGGCTACAAGCTGGAAGCGCCGCCGATTCACCCCATTCTGGCTGGTATCACGCTACAAGGTTTCGGAACCGAACATGCGACGTGGATGAAACGCCTGCCGAATATGCATGTCGCGATTGCGCTGATGCGTGACGGATTTCACGAGGGCAGCATTGGCGGTAGCGTGGGCATTCGCGCGGATGGCAGCCCGATCCTCGATTACAAAATTACTCATTATGTTTGGCACGGGGTCAGGCGCTCACTGTTGGTGATGGCGGAGGTGCAATTCGCAGCGGGAGCGAAAATCGTGATGCCACTGCATGAAGATTCCAAACCGATGCGCTCGTGGACGGAGGCCAAAAAACTGATTGAATCTTTGCCGATGGAAACCTTGCGCACCCGGATCGCCAGCGCGCATGTGATGGGTGGTTGCGCAATGGGCGCTGATGCGCGTGTGAGCGTCACTCGTGGCGATGGTCGGCATCATCAGCTCGACAATTTATGGATATTTGACGGTTCTGCTTTCCCAACCAGCATCGGTGCCAATCCGCAGCTATCGATCTACGGCATGGCCGCGCGTAACGCGACGCGGTTGTCAGAATTGATCAAGCCTGAAATTCAAATAAAATTTGCTTGAAAGCTTGTCTCATAATTTGCGCAACACCTCACCTTGACGGTTGCTTCGTCGTTTACTTACGCTGCGCGACTTGAAGCGCTACTTGCCTGAAGCAGCAACCTTCTTGAAAAACTCATAAACGCCGTCGTCGCCCATCTTGCGTGCGTCTGCCAATTCCCCACCGCGCGTAGCGTAAGTTACTTTACCTTGCGCTGAAAGTATTGCTACAGCGGGAATCCCGCTTTTTAGCGGTACGCCGTACGATTCGGCTACATCAACGTTATGGTCAAAGCGACCGACATTGACCTTGACTACCCTAAATTTCTCCGCAATAAGTGGTGCCGACGCGCCGGTTTTAAACGCGTTATCCAGCATCTTGCAATCGCCACACCAATTCGCGCCGAACACCACGATCACCGGCACTTTCGCACGCTGTGCCTCGGTCAGCGTGGCTGCGATATCCGCCCTAGCGTCGGCTGCCTCATTATAAGGCGCGACCGTGGTGGTGGCAGTGGGAGTAGCAGAGGCGGCAAAGGCAGCGGCGGCGAACAAGAAGAATGAGGCGATGGCTTTTTGCATAATGAATTCCAGAGCTTTAAAACAATTCTTCAACCGGTAGAAACGGCAATCCGTTTCGGACAAATTTCTACGAATACATCCGTTTCTGCTTCAGACGCCAGCCACCAGAATACGCCCAACGGACGGCGAGAGGAATTTTTACTGAGTCTAGGCTAAAACATAGCGAAAGTGCAATTACGGCAGCGACTTGTAGTTCAGACATTTACTTTCACGTTTTCAAACAATCATGAAAGGAAGACTACGTTCGCGCTAAAACGTCCCGGCAATCTCTTTCTCAGGCCTAAGACATCAACTTGCGACCGGTGAAAGATCACACCTCAAAAATATAAAGCCAGTACGATTTGCGGCGCTTGTATGCACCATTAGCGAGTATAGGATGGTCGACCATAAATTTAAAAATAAATTGCGCAAACGAATTGCACTTCCAACACTTCCAACATATATCCGATAGCCGCTGGATTTATTAATCACTAGCTTAGAAGCGGTTTTCAGAGCATTTATTGCTTGAACGGCAAGCTGTTGGCTGATCTAACTTTTATAACTTACTGTTTAAACTTTGCAAACTAACAACTCTAAATCTTGCAGGTTTGGCTAGCTGCAAATCTTTTTTTGCGTTGAACCTTGAACATTTACGGTTAGAAACTGGTAGCGCGCCAACGCTAAACCCGAACCGCAATCAGGCAGCAGATTACTCAGTCAAGCGCGGCTCGACGACTCATAGCGCGTCATCATCCATCATCTTCCGCTGGGGGTTGGATCAGCATCAGCAAAATTAGTGTCGTATAGCGATCCACTGACTGGATCCAGTCTGACATTCTTGGCCGTCCCGGACGCAGCGAGCGCCAAAAATGGACGCTTGCTCTTAAAATCGAAGCAGAGTAGCAGCAATAAAACCCTTCGCGCGCCAGCACATTTGCCGCCAAAGCCTGTTTGTCCACGGCAACAGATGATCCCGACTCGCAATTGAATGCGGTATAACGTCAGTCTTATCCACGAATCCCGAATTGATTCAGCTGCGCTTCGCGCGCCATCGTGCTCAAATTAAACATGGCGGATCGAAGCGCCCGATCCGCTAATTCTACGAAATGCCCCAACCGATCCATGCAGGCATCGGGATACATTTTTAGAGGACCGGGACAGCCAGAGATTCACTTCAAAACGGTCGTATTGACGTCAATAATGAAGAACCCGGCACCCGGAATGGCAGGCTAGGTGAGGAATTTCAGGCATTGGGCACCGGTTGGAGTAGCTTCATCGAGCCGAACATTGAAGCCAACCCGCGACTGTGAATGCTTTCTCACAACACTCTACTTAATCCGGACGTTTTCTCTACAGGGCAAAGTGGTGTGGAAGGAGCATCCAAGGATGATCGTCAAGAGCGGGGCACGAAACAATCAGAAGCTTGACGATGGTGGTTTAATATGTGCGCAAACTTCCTGAGATATGCTGCGAAGTCTACTGAAACAAACTCGGCTACGAAGGCATTCCGGAGGAAAAAAAGCGCTTGAATTTTACGGTCACGGACAAGCCTTGCGCCATCAGTGTTGAACGCGAATATTGCCTACTCAGTGATAACATTAATTTCTGCATAAATTGATTCAGAAAATCTTTAAACATGTTCTGGTTGTATTCAATATTTCACAACCTCACGGCGGCAGCCTTAAAACACTCTAAGTGCAAGACAAAACAAGGGGACACATGAAGCCTGGCGTCAGAAATACCGTCATTACGTTAGTCCTGATCGCGCTGCTCGGCGGCGGGGTTTACTACTCGGCTCATGATAGACAGCAGGAAATCAGCACTCAGCGCGCCATAGAAGGCGAGACAAAGCGCGCGGCAGCGATGGTGGAGTTGAACGGGCTTATCGCGTTGGATGTGGAGCCGTTTTTCAAAGATCCGCGAGTTGTAAAAATTCTTGAAGAGAACAGCTTTCGCGCGAATGTCACTCGCGTGGGTTCTCGGGAGATGGCGGGCAAAGTAGTCAAAGATACTTCACCCGATTTTTTTATGCCGTCTGGGGTGGTTGCGGGCAATCAAATCAGCGATGCCGCCAAGAAAAATGGCTACGCGACTGCGACCTACTCACCTTTTTATACGCCCATGGTCATTGCATCCTGGACACCAATCGCCAAGATACTGGCGTCAAACAAAATTGCGGAGCCTGCTGCCGACAAAGGCTCTACGGACAGCATTTATAACGTTGACCTGGCAAAATTGGTCGATGTGATGCTTGCCAAAAAACGCTGGCGCGATTTGCCTAACAGCGCGGCATATGACGTTGGCCGCAGCGTTCTTATCTCAACCACGGATGTGCGAAAGTCAAATTCTGCGGCAATGTATTTGGCGCTTACCAGCTACGCGATTAACGGCTCGGAGACGATCAGCAATCGCGATGCAGCCCGCAAAGTTGCATTGCAAGTCGCAGAACTTTTCAAACGGCAGGGTTATCAAGAAAGTTACGTTAACGGCAATTTCGATGACTATGTCGGTATTGGAATCGGCAAGACGCCGCTCGCATTTATTTATGAAAACCAGCTTGTTAGCTATGCACTGACACGTAAATCTGTTGATAAAGACATGGTGCTGATGTACCCCAAGCCGACGATTTTCAACAAAGTCGTCGTGGTCACGATGCGCGATAAAGCTAAACCTTTTGCTGACCTATTGGGCAGCCATCCCGGGCTGCTCCAAATCGCGACCGAGTACGGATTTCGCACCGCAAATTCAGCGGCGTTGGTTGAGGCCAGCGTCAAAGCAGGTTTGGCAATCAAGCCGCGAATTGTTGACGTCGTTGACCCACCTAGCTTTGAGATGATGAGCGAAATGATTGACGTTATTACGGCTGAACTGAAAAATTAGGGCGCTACAAAAATATGCTGGCAGTAATATGACGAGGAAATAAAAATGACCCCAACGTTGTCACCGCACTTCTCGAAAACCGCTGCAACATTGCTATTGGCCCTCCTTCTGGCAGCCTGCGGTCGAAGCGAAGCGCCGAAAGCTGTATCGGCTACCGCTGGGGAAGCCGCGTCCACTGCAGCCCCAAACAGCCTGAGCATCTTAGCCACCAGCGACCTGCGCGACATCGAACCAATGACAGTCGATATCGAAAAAGCGACCGGCGTGCGCGTTACGTTTAAATTTGGTGCCACTTTTGAAAGTACCGAAGCCGTACAGACAAACACGGCAGGCACTGACGCCGCATGGTTTGCAAACGCAAAGTATTTGTTATCAGACCCCGCCGGTCAGGCGCGGGTGAAATTGCAGGAGAAAATTATGCTGTCGCCGTTGGTGATCGGTGTGTCTGAATCTAGCGCCAAACAGCTCAAATGGGACGGTGATGCC
>JBBRFJ010000027.1:0-29885 GCA_038224475.1 Burkholderiales bacterium | reverse complement strand
TTTATGCTGTGGCTTGGAAAATATAAATGGCTGATGACGCTTACGGTCAGCGTCAGCGTCGTGGTGGTGTTTTTTCTGATGTTCGAAATATGGTTCAAGGTGCCGCTGCCCAAAGGCCCGCTGGAAGCAGCCCTCGGCCTGAATTAAGTCGTCCTGATAATTACAAAAACACTCACCGGAACCCGCGATGGATGAAATTACCTCACTAATGCACGGCTTTTCGGTCGCGCTGACGCCCTACAATTTGGGTCTCATGTTTGTCGGCGTTATTCTGGGCGTGCTGATCGGCGTGCTGCCCGGGCTCGGCGGCGCTAACGGGGTGGCGATTCTGCTGCCGCTCACGTTCACCATGAATCCCACTTCGGCCATCATCATGCTGTCCTGTATCTACTGGGGCGCATTATTTGGCGGCGCAATTACTTCTATTTTATTCAACATTCCCGGCGAGCCGTGGTCGGTGGCGACGACCTTCGATGGCTACCCGATGGCGCAGCGAGGGCGGGCCGGTGAGGCGCTCACCGCCGCGTTTACATCCTCTTTCATCGGTGCGCTAGTGGCCGTCTTAATGATTACGTTTTTGGCACCGACGGTCGCAAAGTTCGCCCTGAAATTTGGCCCGAAAGAATTTTTTGCGGTGTATTTGCTCACCTTCTGCAGCTTCGTCGGGATGACCAAGGCACCGCCGTTTAAAACCATTTGCGCCATGATGCTGGGCTTTGCGCTCGCAGCAGTTGGACTCGACACCGTCACCGGCCAGCTGCGCCTGACGTTCGGTCATATGGAGCTGTTGAAAGGTTTTGATTTTCTGATTGCTGTGATCGGCTTGTTTGGTATTGGCGAAATTTTACTCACGCTTGAAGAGGGCCTGGCGTTCAAGGGCACTGAGGGCAAGATCAACGCAAAAATCGTGATCGAGACCTGGAAACGACTGCCAAAATACTGGAAAACGATGGTTCGCTCATCGGCTATCGGCTGTTGGATGGGAATCACACCCGGTGGCGCAACGCCGGCCTCGTTCATGGGTTATGGTGTGGCGAAAAACATGTCGCCGAATGGTAAAAATTTCGGTAACGGCGAGCTTGAAGGTGTGATTGCGCCCGAAGTGGCGGCGCATGCCGCCGGCACTGCTGCATTGTTGCCGATGCTCACACTGGGCATTCCGGGTTCGCCAACGGCCGCGGTGTTGTTGGGCGGCTTGCTGGTGTGGGGCTTGCAACCGGGCCCGCTGCTATTTACTGAGCAGAAAGATTTTGTTTGGGGTTTGATCGCATCAATGTATTTGGGCAATATTGTCGGCTTGATTGTGGTGCTGACCACCGTACCGTTATTTGCCGCCATTTTGCGGGTGCCGTTTTCAATCGTCGCCCCGGTGATTTTGGTTATTTGTGCGATTGGTGCTTACACCGTGCACAGCTCGATGTTTGATGTGTGGCTGATGCTGGTGTTTGGCGTAATGGGCTATGTGTTCAAGAAGCTCGATTATCCGCTGGCACCACTGGTGCTAGCGCTGGTGCTCGGTGATCGGGCGGAGGATGCGTTCCGTCAGGCCATGTTGGGCTCTGGTGGGGATGTGACCACGTTCTTCTCAAACGGCCTGGTGGGCAGCATAACCGTACTCGCACTGGCGATGTTGTTCTGGGCTCCGGTGCGCGCGCTGATCGACAAAGTTCGGGGTGTCGCGAGCTAAGGAAGCGCTGATTAAGTCGATTTCGTTGCCAACCGTTGTTGCGGGACTAAAAATATCTCCTCACATATCCAACATATGCTGCGTTGATATTTTTAGTCCTGCGCCTAGTCTGGCTTAGAACTAGACTTAATCAGAGCTTCCCTAATTCAGCGGGCAACGATCAGCGATCAACAGGCACCCATTAACGGGCAGGCATGAACTGGTAGCCATCAACGAAGTTTAGCTTCAGTTTTTTTGCTTTTTTGTTTCATCCGGGACAATGTTTCTGCAGATAAATTTAGGTGTGTTGCGAGTTCTTTCATGGGAATACGGCCATACAAGCTCGGGTACTTTCGCAAAAAACGTTGCAGGCGGCCAGCCGCGTCCAGCAAGTGCAACGTGATCGTGTGCGCCATGACTTCCGACATCAAGTGCATTACTTCATACTCAAAATCACTTTTCACCGACGGATGGCGCTCCAAAAATTCAACCCACGCTTCCATCGGTAATTTTGCCACCCGTGCCTTGGTCACCGCGCGAATCGAGTACGGTGCCGGCGTGCGCAATCGCCATGCGGCATAGCTGGTGTCCATATCGTCCTCGATTGAGAACCGCAAAATAATTTCCTTGCCTTCCTGATTCGCCACCACTCTTTTTAAAGCGCCTTCCAATACAAAATACTGTTCCATATCATGGGCGCCTTGGCCCAAAAGCAGCTCCCCTTTTTTATATTCCGCGATGATGAGAAGCTTTTCCAAATCTTGGAATGCGCGGGGCTTTAATGTGCGCAACACAATATTGCGGGCGAGCGCGAGTCGAATGGCATCGCGCTGCGGATGGCTGATGAGATGGGTCATATAGATGCCTTTTTTATCTCTATAAATGCCGACGAAATGCCTATGAATAACGGAGCCGCAATTGAAATAAGTCAATTGCAAGGTGAATATGCTTAGCTCCATTGACTCGCATCAAGGCATAAGCATAGCGCCATTTTTATCATGTCGGTACTGTAGATAGTGTAAATTTCATAGAAACCATTAGATACAAAAATAGCTGCAAAGTTGATGCAAATCAAGGGCCATCGGAGCAGGGTCCCACCGTTAACTACCGCGCAATTGTTTTAAACAAAGCTTTGATCTTTCACGTCGACGACCTCCATCATTAGCCTAATGAGGCTTCCCCTTCCCACTTTCTTGGCCGCAAATTTGATATCCATAGCGCGAGGCATCCCCGCATGACAACTGATGCAGCATCCAACCCCACGACCGACGGCTTTCATTTGGTGATTGATGCCTTAAAGCTCAATGGACTAAATACGATTTATGGCCTGCCCGGTATTCCGATTACCGATCTCACCCGCATGGCGCAGGCCGAAGGTATACGGGTGATTTCGTTTCGGCATGAGCAAAACGCAGGCAATGCGGCCGCTATCGCGGGCTTCATCACCCAAAAACCCGGCGTGTGTTTGACCGTATCCGCGCCCGGATTTTTAAATGGCCTGACCGCGCTCACCAACGCCACCACCAATTGCTTCCCGATGATTTTGATTTCGGGATCGAGTGAGCGCGAAATCGTGGATTTGCAGCAGGGCGATTACGAGGAAATGGATCAGTTAGCCATCGCCAAACCGTTGTGCAAGGCGGCGTTTCGCGTTCTCAACGCCGAGGATATCGGCATCGGGGTGGCGCGGGCCATTCGTGCCGCGGTATCCGGTCGCCCGGGTGGGGTGTATTTAGATCTCCCCGCAAAATTATTCGGGCAGGTTATTGATGCCGAGGCGGGCCGTCAATCGCTCATTAAAGTTGTCGATGCAGCGCCCCGCCAGATTCCCGCGCCGGATGCGGTGAGCCGAGCGCTCGATTTGCTTAAAGCGGCTAAACGGCCACTTATTTTATTGGGCAAAGGTGCCGCCTATGCGCAGGCCGATGTGGCGCTTCGCGACCTCATTGAGAAGACGGGTATTCCCTACCTGCCGATGTCGATGGCCAAGGGTATTTTGCCTGACACCCATGCCCAGTCGGCCGCTGCGGCGCGTTCATTCGTGCTGCCTGAAGCGGACGTCGTGTTACTCATTGGCGCACGGCTGAACTGGCTGCTCTCGCATGGCAAAGGCAAAACCTGGGGCGGCAAAACGCATAAAGACTGGGGTGGTCAAAAATACATTCAAATCGATATTTCGCCCACTGAAATGGATAGCAATGTGCGCATCGATGCGCCGGTGGTCGGCGATATCGGCTCTTGTGTCGCGGCGCTGTTGGCCCACGTAGATTCGCAATGGGTGAAGCCCGAAGCCGCGTGGCTCAACGCGATTGCCGAGCGTAAAAATAAGAATTTAGCCAAGATGGCGGAGACCCTCGCCAAAGATCCATCGCCAATGAATTTTCACAGCGCACTCAATGTCGTGCGCGACATCATTAAAGCCAACCCCGATGCCATGTTGGTCAATGAAGGTGCCAACGCGCTCGATTTCACCCGCAGCATTGTCGATATGTATAAGCCGCGCAAACGCTTGGACGTGGGCACTTGGGGCATCATGGGCATCGGTATGGGCTTCGCGGTGGCAGCAGCGGTAGAAACGGGGCAGAATGTAATCGCCATTGAAGGTGATTCCGCGTTTGGTTTTTCCGGTATGGAAGTCGAGACCATCTGCCGATACAATCTGCCCGTGTGTGTGGTGGTGATGAATAACAACGGCGTCTATCGCGGCACCGATGTGAATCCTACCGGTGGTGCGGATGTCGCACCGACCGTTTTTGTGAAGGGCGCACGCTACGAAATGTTGATGGAGGCGTTCGGTGGCGTTGGGATTAAAGCAACCACACCAGCGGAACTTAGGACCGCAATGGTGGCCGCCATTCGCAGCAAAAAGCCCACTCTGATTAACGCTATCATCGATGAAACCGCGGGTACTGAAAGCGGACGTATCACCAGCTTGAATCCGTCATCGGCGAAAAAATTGAATTAAAACTTGAAAAAGAGATTTATTAAATGGAAGCATTAAAAGGCAGCAGAATTCTCGATATGACCCACGTGCAAGCAATGGTGTGAGGAGTAAGAGCAGGGGCCCCGGACACGGGGATGCGATAGGACGAGTCGCCATGACGGCTTGCACAACGGAAAGGTAGCATGGATGGAAGCATTAAAAGGCATCAGAATTCTCGATATGACCCACGTGCATGCAATGGTGTGAGGAGTAAGAGCAGGGGCCCCGGACACGGGGATGCGATAGGACGAGTCGCCATGACGGCTTGCACAATGGAAAGGTAGCATGGATGGAAGCACTAAAAGGCATCAGAATTCTCGATATGACCCACGTGCAAGCAATGGTGTGAGGAGTAAGAGCAGGGGCCCCGGACACGGGGATGCGATAGGACGAGTCGCTATGACGGCTTGCACAATGGAAAGGTAGCATGGATGGAAGCATTAAAAGGCATCAGAATTCTCGATATGACTCACGTGCAAGCCGGCCCAACCTGCTCACAATTGCTCGCTTGGATGGGCGCGGATGTCATCAAGTTCGAGCCGCCGCAGGGCGACGCCACACGCGGCCAGCTGCGCGATATTCCGGGTGCGGATTCGCTCTATTTCACGATGCTGAATTGCAACAAGCGCTCAATCACGGTCAACATGAAATCGCCGCAGGGCAAAGAGGTGTTTGTTGATTTGCTGAAAGAATGCGACATCGTGATGGAAAACTTTGGTCCAGGCGTCTTGGATCGACTGGGATTTACGTGGGACAAAATTCACGCGATTAACCCCAAAATTGTGATGGGCTCGATCAAGGGCTTCGGCTCGACCGGCCCCTACGCTGAATTCAAGGCGTATGAAAATGTCGCGCAGGCGATGGGTGGCGCAATGAGCACCACCGGCACGCTTGATGGTGCGCCGTTCGTCACGGGCGCGCAGATTGGTGATTCGGGCACCGGCTTGCATTTGGCCATCGGGTTATTGGCCGCGCTGCATCAAGCCACGCGCACCGGACAGGGCCAATATGTCGAGGTCGCGATGATGGACGGCGTGATGAATTTATGCCGTGTCAAATGGCGCGATCATCAGCGTTTGACGCGTCAATCGTTAGGCGAATATTCGGTGCCAACCGCGATCGGCATGGGTGACGTGCCGCGCGCGGGCAATGATTCTGGTGGCGGGCAGCTAGGTAACGCGATTCATTGCAAGCCGCACGGGCCAAATGACTATATTTATGTTGTCGTGCAGGAAGCGGTGTGGGTGAATTTAGCCAATCTCATCGGTCCAGCGCTGGGAATGCCGGATTTGGCAACCGATCCAAAATTTGCCACGATTGGCGAACGCCGTAAAAATCAGCAGGAGATGTGGGCGTTGATCGCGAAGTTTGCGGTGGATCACACCAAGCGCGAATTCATGGCGATTTTGAATCCGATTGATGTGCCTTGCGGCCCGATTATGTCGACAACGGATTTGGCGAACGACGAACATATCCGCGGTCGCGAAATGTATGTCGAGTTAGAAGACGAAAAGCGTGGCAAATGGTGGAACGTGGGTATGCCGATCAAGCTGTCCGCGTCACCTGCAAAAATCGAGCGAGCGCCATTTTTAGGTGAGCACAATGATGATGTGTTGAAAAATGTGCTCGGCTACGATGAAGCGCGTGTGAGCGCAATGAAAGAAGCGGGCGCATTCACCGCACCGCCTAAGAAATAACAAACTCTAGGCGGGTAGGGCTGTTCGGAGCATAAATGCTTCAAACGGCACGCCCATAGCGGAGTGTTAAATTCGATCAGGCTCGTATTTTGTAAGCATAGCAACCTGCAGCCGTCTCAAATTTACGTATTGGCGTTACGTAGCTTCATTTGTCTTTACCGAACGTGACCTCCCACACCAGATCAAGAAAGCAACCACATGAAAATCGCCATCATCGGCCAACAAGATTTCGGCAAAGCCGTACTCGATGCTTTTCTCGCACGCGGTGATGAGGTCGCCGGGGTATTTTGTGCGCCTGAAAAGGAAGGCTCGCGGCCTGATGCATTGCGCGTCGCGGCACAGGAAAAAAATCTGCGCGTGTTCCAGTTTCCGAACTTGAAAGATGTTGATGCCCATAACACGCTGCGCGCGCTGGACGTCGACATCGGCATCATGGCCTACGTCCTGCAATTTGCACCGCAGGAATTCGTGAATATTCCGAAGCACGGCACGATCCAGTATCACCCATCGTTGCTGCCGAAATATCGCGGTCCTTCTTCGATCAGCTGGCCGCTGATATGCGGTGAAGTAGAAACCGGGCTGACAATTTTTCGTCCCACCGATGGCTTGGATGAAGGCCCGATTATTTTGCAAAAATCCACGCCTGTTTCTGAAAACGATACGCTCGGCACTGTTTATTTTGATCGCCTCTTTCCACAAGGGGTTGCGGCGATGATCGAGGCGGCTGACTTGGTGGTGGCGGGCCAGCATCGCGAGGACATTCAAGATGAAACACGCGCCAGCTACGAAAGCTGGTGTCGCGCCGCTGAATCAAAAATCAACTTCAACAACAATGTACGTTTTATCCATGATTTGATTCGTGGCTGTGACCCAGCACCCGGTGCGTGGACGACGTTGTCGGGTAAAAAGGTTCAGCTTTTTGGTAGCAAGAAGCATCTGATCCGCACCTTTGGTGGGGTTAAAGGCAAGCCGGGCGAGATTGTCTCGGTGACCGATACCGCCATGGTTATCACCGCGCAAGGCGGGCAGATTGAGGTTGCCAAACTAAAGCACGAAGACGGTAAGAAGGTTTCCCCAGCAGAATTTGCAGCAACCTACAACGCTGCGCCCGGCATTCTGTTCGGCACGTAGTCCCGCTAACGCAGCAACGCGAAGGACGCTCCACGTACGAAGCTCCGAAGGTGCAGTCCCATGAGGTAAGTGGATGCCAAGCAGCTCCCCTGCCGCTTGGGCGACAAGCACCCACGCGCACATATGCGCTCAGCGCAAATTGTTCCAAGGTGGTGCCACAGACACGGGATGCTTCACATTGCAACAAACTGCGATCCATTTCCAATTTGCCATGACCTGATCACGGTACATGCACACGAAGCCTTTCTTGCTACAATCGTGCGGCAAGAGGCTGCCTGAAAGTCGCAGCGAATCACGCCAATCGTGCCAATTGTTCTAATCGCTCACGTAGCGAGGGGAAAAAATGAAAAAAATAGCGTTCTGGACCAAAGACTGGTTTTTCGCACTCCTAATCGTTGTCGTCATCTTGGTGGTCAGCAAGACGACCGGTTTCTTCGAGGCGCTTGAAATCAAGGCCTACGATTGGGGAGTGGTGGCATCATCCAAGCAGCCCTCCGATAAAATTGCCATCATCGCTATTGATGATCAATCGCTCAGCAACATAGGCCGCTGGCCGTGGTCCCGGGAAATTCATGCGGAAATGATCGCCAAATTGGGTGATGCAAAAGCCAAAGTGGTCGGCAGCACTGTGATGTTTATTGAACCACAAGTCGATCCCGGTCTGACATACATCAACCGTATGCTCGATGTTTATAACAAGACCACCGCAGCGGCCCCTGATACACCGATATCAGCCGATCCGTCACCCAATACCGCTGTTGGCGGCGTGATAAACCCGACGCCATCCCCGGTAAGCAACGTCTCCAACCCTGCGTTGGCGCAAATTGGGTCAATTCTGACCGAAGCTGAGAAGACGCTAAACACCGATAAGCGTCTCGGCGATAGCGTCAAAAAAGCGGGTAATGTCGTACTGGCTACGGTTTTCCCCTGGGATTTTCAACCGCCTGTGGGGCAGCCGGATCAGCCGTTGCCCGACTATATCCGCAAAGACAGTATTTCGGGAGCGGCCGGCGGCACCGTCTATGGCATGCCCGGCGTGCAGTTTCCGGTCGCCTCGGTGGGTGCTGGCGCGGCGGGTTTCGGCCATCTTGCCGAGGTAAACGATCCGGATGGCGGTCGCCGTACCGACATCACCATGATTGATTACTTTGGACAACAATATCCGTCACTCGCAATGAGCGTCGTGGCTAAGAGTTTGAATTTGGGCACCAAAGACATCCGCGTCACGCCGGGAGAATCTGTTTCCATTGGGAGCCTGCGTATCGCCACAGACGAAAGTGGTTTCATGCTGCCGTATTTTTATAAAGACGTCGGTGGTCGCTCTGCAATCCCGACCGATTCTTTTTATGATGTGCTTTCGGGCAAGATTCCGGCCTCGAAATACCGCGACAAAATCGTTTTGATTGGTGGCACAGCCACAGGTATCGGCGAGCGTGCGGCAACACCAATTGGCGTGATCGCGCCGATCGAAAAGTTGGGTCATTCGGTGTCGTCGATTCTGCAACAACATTTTTTCCGCGCGCCCGCGTGGGCTCTGTTTGCATCCTACCTTGCGCTGATTGCGGTGGCGGCTTATCTGATTGCATTATTCCCGAGGCTGCGCGCGGGTCCGGCCGCGGTGTTGACGCTGATTATTTTTATCGCCCTGATCGGCACGCATTTCGCCCTCATGACGGGGCCCGGGCTGTGGGTCAAATTGATGCTGCCGGCCTCGCTCCTGCTTATCGGCCATCTCTTGCTCACCACCAAACGATTCCTGTTGACCGAAAAAGGTAAGGACCAATCCGACGCCGCGGGCGCTGAATCCAACAGGATGCTCGGCTTGGCGTTTCAACAGCAGGGCCAGTTGGACATGGCGTTTGATAAATTCCGCAAATGCCCGCCAGATGAGCAACTGATGGAAAACATTTATTCGCTGGCACTTGATTTCGAACGCCGTCGACAATTCAACAAAGCGGAAAGCGCGTTTGCTTACATCAATAAACTTGATCCGACGTTCCGCGACGTAGCGGACCGTATGAGCCGTGCGAAGGCGATGTCGGAAACCATCATTCTCGGTGGCTCATCAGGCGCCCGAAGCGGTAACGCGACCATGATGCTGGGCGGTAGCGGCGAGAAACCGACGCTGGGGCGCTACCAGGTGGAAAAAGAGTTGGGCAAGGGCGCAATGGGCGTAGTTTATCTGGGCAAAGACCCTAAAATTGGCCGCGAAGTAGCGATTAAAACGCTCGCACTTGCGACCGAATTTGAAGGCGATGAATTGCAGGAAGCCAAGGATCGGTTTTTCCGCGAGGCAGAGTCTGCGGGCAAGCTCGATCACCCGAATATTGTGCGTATTTTTGACGCCGGTGAAGAGCATGATCTCGCCTATATTGCGATGGAGTTTTTGAAGGGTAAAGACTTGGTGCCGTTCACCAAGACCCCCAATTTGCTGCCACTCGACAAAGTATTGTCTATTGTCGAGCGCGTCGCAGAGGCGCTTAACCACGCCCACCAAATGAATATTGTGCATCGTGATATCAAGCCCGCCAACATCATGTACGACCCTGATACGAGTGTGCCGAAGGTAACCGACTTTGGCATTGCGCGGGTGACGGATTCGTCTAAAACCAAAACCGGAATGGTGCTCGGTACACCGTCTTATATGTCGCCTGAACAATTGATGGGCAAGAAAATCGATGGCCGTTCAGACCTTTTTTCACTCGGCGTAACGCTCTATCAGCTGTCCAGCGGGCGGCTGCCTTTTCAGGGCGAATCGATGACTCAGCTGATGTTCGCCATCGCCAACGAGCCGCACACAAATATTCGAGAAATCAATCCTGACTTACCTGACTGGATGACCGACTTGATCGACATGGCGCTGGCGAAGAAATTCGAAGAACGGTTCCAGACGGGCTCTGAGTTTGCGGCGGCAATTCGCACCTATCGACAGATTGGTTAGTCGCTCTCGGTTTACTCAAAACAGCCTGCAAAAAGCGCGTGCGATCTTGTTAGAGCCCGCGCTTTTTCTTTTTATAATACGGCTTCGTCTTTGATGCCCCAAATGCCACCTTATGCCACTTTCACCGCCCCAAACCAATCGCCAGCCACTCCATCACCGCGCCATCAGTGTACGCGGCTATAAACGCGATGACGGCTGTTTCGATATTGAAGGCCATCTGCACGACACCAAGGATTGGGAATTTAAAGTCGCTAGCGGGATGCGCCCGGCAGGTTCAGCAGTGCATTCGATGTGGTTACGGATTACGATCGACAGAACGATGACGATCATCGACGCAGAAGCCAGCTCGGACGTGACGCCGTATCCGGGCTACTGCGATCAGATTGGGCCCCAGTACAAAAAATTGATCGGCCTTGCGCTCCGCCCCGGCTTCACCCGCAGCGTGAGAGAGATTTTTAACGGCACCCGCGGCTGCACCCACATTACCGATTTAATTGGATCGGTCGCAACCACGGCGTATCAGACCATTGCGGGGCAGGGCCTGCAAGACCCTGCAAAAGTACCTTTTCAACTCGATAAATGTCATGCACTCGCGTTGGATGCGCCTGCGGTAGCGCGCTATTACCCCAAATGGTATACCGGTGCCGAGGCCGACAGTGTCGTCGTCCTCAGTGAGGAAAATCGCTAAAACAGTTAGTCACGCGCTGCGTTAGACCGATTGGCCCCAAAGCTTGCTGGGCTGTTAAAATGCAGGCGTTCGATTCCCAACTTGCCACACATTGTGGGTTTTAGCATCCCATCCATTCTTCCGTCTGCCAACTTCGTTCTCCTCAACAACGCTCACCAGAAAGCCACTCCCCATGAATGTCCATGAATACCAAGGCAAGGAAATCTTGCGTAAATACGGGGTCGCCACTCCGCGCAGCATCCCTTGCTTTAGCGTCGACGAGGCCGTTAAAGCTGCCGAAACGCTGGGTGGTAAGGTGTGGGTGGTCAAAGCGCAAATTCACGCGGGCGGGCGTGGCAAGGGCGGCGGCGTGAAAGTCGCCAAATCCATTGATGAGGTTCGCACCTATGCGACGCAAATTCTTGGCATGACATTGATTACGCATCAAACCGGCCCGGAAGGCCGCTTGGTCAAACGCTTGTTGATCGAAGAGGGTGCGGACATCAAGAAAGAGCTTTACGTCGGCATGGTGGTGGATCGCGCCTCGCAACGCGTGGTGTTGATGGCCTCCAGCGAGGGCGGCATGGACATTGAGCACGTGGCCGAGCACACGCCCGAGAAAATTTTCAAGATCGCGATTGACCCGGCCACGGGTTTGTCCGATGCGGAAGGTGATGACGTTTCCCGCAAAATCGGCGTACCGGAAGTGGCGGTGCCGCAGGCGCGGGCCTTCATGCAATCCCTCTACAAAGCATTTGTAGAATGTGATTGTTCGCTGGCTGAAATCAACCCACTGATTTACACGGGCGACAACAAAGTGTTGGCGTTGGATGCGAAATTGAATTTCGATTCCAACGCGCTCTACCGTCACCCCGAAATCGTCGCGATGCGTGATCTGGACGAAGAAGACCCAGCCGAAGTCGAAGCCAGTAAATTTGACTTGGCCTACATCTCGCTCGACGGCGATATCGGCTGTCTGGTCAACGGCGCCGGCCTCGCGATGGCGACCATGGACGTGATCAAACTCTACGGCGGCTCGCCCGCCAACTTCCTCGACGTCGGCGGCGGTGCCACGACCGAGAAAGTGACTGAAGCCTTCAAAATTATGTTGAAAAACCCATCACTGAAAGCGATTTTGGTGAATATTTTCGGCGGCATTATGAAATGCGATGTGATCGCCAATGGCGTGATCGCCGCCGCGCGTGAAGTCAAACTCGCCGTGCCGCTGGTGGTCCGCATGAAAGGCACCAACGAAGAATTGGGCCGTCAAATTTTGAAAGATTCCGGTTTGCCGATTATTTCCGCGAACAACATGGCCGAAGCGGCTGAGCGTGTCGTTGCAGCTGCAAAAGGGACAAAATAATGAGCATCTTAATCAATAAAAATACCAAAGTTATCACCCAGGGCATCACCGGTAAAACCGGTATGTTCCACACCAAAATGTGCAAAGAATATGCGAACGGCGCAAATTGCTTTGTCGCCGGTGTGACGCCTAAAAAGGGTGGCCAGTCGTATGAAGGCATTCCGATTTTTGAAACCGTGGCCGAAGCCGTTAAGCAAACGGGCGCGACAGCGTCGGTGATTTATGTGCCGCCGCCTTATGCGGCTGCCGCGATTGATGAAGCGGTCGAAGCGGGTCTCGAATTGGTGATCTGTATTACCGAGGGTATTCCTGTTCAGGACATGATTAACACCCGCTACAAAATGCGCGGTAAGAGCACCATTTTGATCGGGCCAAATTGCCCCGGTGTCATTACGCCGGAAGAGATCAAGATCGGCATCATGCCCGGGCATATCCACAAAAAAGGCCGCATCGGCGTGGTCTCACGCTCCGGCACACTCACGTACGAAGCAGTCGGTCAGTTGATGGATTTGGGTCTGGGCCAATCGACTTGCGTCGGTATCGGCGGCGACCCGGTCAACGGCACCAAGCACATTGATGTGATGCGCATGTTCAATGACGATGATGAAACGGATGCAGTCATCATGGTGGGCGAAATCGGCGGCGACGATGAAGAAACCTGCGCACGCTGGATCAAGGACCACATGAAAAAACCGGTGATTGGTTTCATCGCGGGTGTCACCGCGCCTGCGGGAAAGCGCATGGGCCACGCCGGTGCGATTATTTCCGGCGGCAAAGGCACCGCGCAGGAAAAATTAGCCGTGATGGAAGAATGCGGAATTAAAGTCACTAAAAACCCAGCCGATATGGGTAGATTGTTAAAGTCGGTTTTGTAGAAAACGAGTGAATACAAATCGACGGGGCGCGCATGTTTGCGTGCCCCGTTTTATTTTGAGCGCAGGCATTGAATAGCATCCGAAATATGACCGAGGCCGATGCAGAAGCGGTAGCCAGTCTTAGTGGGCAGCTCGGCTATCCGGTGTCTGACGCGCAAGCGCGGGACCGCTTTCTAAGAATTGCCGCGACGGTCGGGAACGCTTTGTTTGTAGCCGAAAACGCCCGACAAATTGTCGTCGGCTGGGTGCATGTGCACGTGATGGACCGTTTGGAAGTTGAGCGGTATGCCGACATTGGCGGCATTGTCGTAGACGCAGCTTATCGTGGCGGTGGAATAGGGCGGGCGCTGATGCATAGCGCGGAAAAATGGGCGGCTGACGCGGGCTATGATCGTCTCAAATTGAGTTCTGGCGCGCTTCGAATTGAAGCCCATGCGTTTTATGAACGTATTGGTTACAGTAATATTCGCACTTCATTCAGATTCGAAAAATTATTATAAATTTTGCTGAAAGCATTCATGTCATCTCCCCAATTTTCGCCTTATCCGCATTTACTCGCCCCGCTTGATTTGGGTTTTACTACCCTAAAAAATCGCGTGCTGATGGGCTCGATGCACACCGGCCTTGAGGATAAAGCCAAGGATTTTCCCAAGCTCGCCGCCTATTTCGCCGAACGCGCTCGTGGCGGCGTTGGCCTGATGGTGACGGGCGGTTTTGCGCCCAACGTGGAAGGCTGGTTGACGCCGTTTGGATCGCGGCTCGCCACATCAAGTGCTGCGAAAAATCATCGCATCATCACCGATGCGGTGCATGCTGCGGGCGGCAAAATCGCGCTGCAAATCTTGCATGCAGGGCGTTATGGCTATTCTCCGTTCTCCGTCGCACCGTCAAAAATAAAATCGCCGATTACGCCATTCACGCCCCGTGAGCTTTCGCTGCGTGGCATCGAGCGACAAATCAAATGTTTTGTCCGGGCCGGCAAGCTGGCACGCGAGGCGGGCTACGATGGCGTGGAAGTGATGGGCTCGGAAGGTTATTTCATTAACGAATTTTTATCGACCGCCACTAATAAACGCACCGATAAATACGGCGGGGCGTATCAAAATCGCATGCAACTGCCGATTGAAATTGTCTCGCGGATGCGTGAAGCCGTCGGTACAGACTTCATCATCATCTATCGCCTGTCGATGCTCGATCTCGTGCCGGAAGGCCAATCGTGGGACGAAGTGGTGATGCTCGCAAAAAGCATCGAGCGTGCCGGGGCGACGATGATTAATACCGGCATTGGTTGGCATGAAGCGCGGGTACCGACGATTGCAACCTCGGTACCACGCGGCGCGTTCGCGTGGGTCACTAAAAAATTGAAAGGTGAAGTCAGCATTCCGCTCATCACCACCAATCGGATCAACACGCCTGAAGTCGGCGAAGACATAATTGCCGGCGGCAGTGCTGACATGGTCTCGATGGCGCGACCGCTGCTGGCGGATCCTGAATTTGTGAACAAGGCAGCGGCCAACCGCGCGCTCGATATCAATACATGTATCGGCTGCAATCAAGCCTGCCTCGATCATGTATTTCAGCAAAAGCTGGCGTCGTGTCTCGTCAATCCGCGCGCGTGCCACGAAACCGAACTGGTGTTTACCAAAACGCAAAATAAAAAACGCATCGCCGTGGTCGGCGCAGGCCCGGCCGGGCTCTCGTGCGCGACTGAGCTCGCCGCGCGCGGTCACGAGGTTTCGCTATTTGATTCCGCGCCTGAAATCGGCGGGCAATTCAACATGGCCAAACAAATTCCCGGCAAGGAAGAGTTCCATGAAACGCTGCGCTATTTTTCGCGGCGAATCGAAGCAACTGGCGTTAAGTTGAAATTGAATATGCGTGTTGGCGCGGAAGATTTGAAAGGCTTCGATGAAGTGGTGATCGCCGCTGGCGTCGCGCCGCGCAATCCCAAAATCCCCGGCCAAGAAGGTGCGAACGTATTGAGCTATATCGACGTACTGCTGCATAAAAAGCCGGTGGGTAAACGAGTCGCAGTGCTGGGTGCAGGCGGTATCGGCTTTGACGTGTCCGAATTCTTAGTCGAAGACCATTCACCGACCGTGGATCTGGCCGCATGGATGCGCGAATGGGGTGTGGGCGACCCCGCCGAGGCGCGTGGCGGACTTGTAAAGCCACAGGTCGCCCCGCCCGCCCGCCAGGTAACGCTATTGCAACGCAAAGCCACCAGCGTCGGCAAAGGCCTCGGCAAAACCACCGGCTGGATCCACCGCGCCGCGCTCAAAAAGAAAAAGGTAGAAATGATCGCGGGCGTGAATTATGAATCCATCGATGAAAAAGGATTGCACATCACCTATGGCGAAAAACACGAAAACCCTACATTGATTGAATGCGACACGATTGTGCTGTGTACGGGGCAAGAGCCGCTGCGAGAATTGGTCGCGCCGCTTGCAGCTATCGGCGTGAAAGCGCATTTGATTGGCGGCGCGTTTGAGGCAGGGGAATTGGATGCGAAACGGGCGATAGATCAGGGGCTTAGGTTGGCTTATTCGATTTAGTAAAGACTAGCATTGGCGCGGGTATTGAGGCGATTATGCTTGGAGAGGCACGCTGGAAAAAGGGTTTAATATTTTGTGATGAAACTTACCGAAAGTATGCATTGACGCTAGGGGCATCACCAGCGCTTGGCTTATAACGCGAGCCCAGCCGATCAGCGCATATGCTGGAATGTGCCGAATACAAATCTCGCAATATTTATCGACTCGGAGACAGAGAAGTTTAGAAGTTTTTCGACATACATTCCGCGTTGCACAAGACTGGATTCGTTACGGCTCGTGGGCTCAATTTATATCGGCAATGGGCGGCGTATTCATACTCTCGGCGCTTATTTTTATAATCGCCCGAAACCACTATGCGGGATTGTATTGATACGTGGACGCACATTGCAATCGTTACTTTATTTATTGTTAAAGATGTCGTTGGTCTGCCTGATGCAATAAATCGAGCGAATTTAGCCATTCGTAAGAGGCAATGCTGGCATCTGCGCCTTATCGCACTATTACCAGAGGAGATTGTGGGCTGGGCACGTCTCGAACGCGCTGTCTGGAAAGGGTTTTTTGGCTGGATAACGAGAACAGTTCCATCGGCTTCCCCTCAGGGACTGCATATCGATTTTCTTAGGCGAAGTACTTACCCGATTGTATTTTCGATAATTTTATTGGCGCTCTTGATAGACATTCCTTTCTGCGGAATGATCGTTGGCCTCATTGAGCAAGACCCAACGCGCCGTATTCAAATTCACATTGTTCTCTTTGCGTTGACGGCATATTCGTTAGTCTGGGCCCTTGGCGATCGATGGCTTGTCAAACACAGTCACCACGTTTTAACTGAAACGCAAATTACATTTCGTATCGGCGCTCGCACCTCGGCGATAGTGCCGATTCGTGCAATAAAGAACGTACGGCGCATCAAACAATCAAGAGCAGAGTGGTGCAAGTTAAATAAAGTGCCCGTACGCGAAACAATACTCATATCGCCCTACGACGATCCAAATTTGATGCTTGAATTAATTCCGCACGCGGAAACGCAAATCGCTTATTTTCAAGCTGACCGTAGTGCATCGCGAATCCTCTTTTTGTTTGTAAGTGATCCCGAAGCATTAGCGCATCTCGGTATTCCAGATGATATGGCTGCGTGACGTGTCTTGCGGACTACTTCCAATGGGATGAGCCAAGACTGCATTCACATCGCCCTGAATCAAAAATCCCAACTGAACCAAGTAATCGCGAGTCGTTCTACGCTGCATTTCGCCGCAGCACTTAAAGCCTATCCAATCTCAATCGCCCGTTCCCCATCAAACCCCACCTGCTCACCTTTTTTCGCATATCCCAACGGATTCGCCACCACCCGACAACCGTTCAAAACGTAATCCAGCCGACAATGCAAATGCCCGTGCATCCACACATCGGCTTCTCCTGCTAAATCATCGAGATGGCTGCAAAAACCTGCGGTGCCGGGCGTGATGCCGAAGCGGGGATCAGCGCTTTTTAAGCTCGGGGCGAAATGGGTGATGACGACTTTCTTTCCGGCAAACGGCACAGCCAATTCGTCGCGCAGCCAGGCTTGATGTTCACGCGATAGTTTCGCTACGGCACTCGCATCAAATGGTTCACCCTCTAACGTGGTGGCCGCTTTGCTGAGCGCGTAGCTCGCGGCTTTGTAACAAGCCTCGCGCATTTTCATATTGCGGGTCATCGCGCCTGGCATGGTGTCCGGCCATTGCGATAGCGCTTCGAAATCCGTCCACAAGGTCGCGCCTAAAAACCGCACGCCGCTAATCACCACGCTGGCGCAATCCAGCAAGTGAATACCAAGCGTCGCGCATTCATTGGCAATCTTTGCGCGAGTTGTCGACATCTCCGCGCCGTCGTATTCATGATTACCGGGCACATATAAAACCGGGGTTGGCCAGTGTCCGAAGGCGGGAGAAAATCGTACAAGGCCGAAAGGGTCGTAGTCGTTTAATTTGCTTCCTGTGCCGTCGCCCCGACCCTGTCCACCAATGTCACCCGCTAGTACCAGCAGGTCTGCATGTTTTGCAGGTATCGGCTTAAGTGAGGGATCAACTTCAAGATGAAGATCGGAAAGCAGTTGAATGCGCATAGAGCGCGATTTTACGTGAATGCACCGTGACGTGAATCTGTTGCGACAATGGGATTAGCGTTTGATGTGACGGTGTTGTGCAGCGATAAATTAAACCGCCAAACCACTAAGCCGCCGGAATAAACATTCTTCAGATGTCGGTGAGCGGCGTAGAGTTCAGGCATCTACGGAATCTGCACAGAAGTAAAAAAGAAGTATGAAAATGCGCCGTGCAGTGAATAATCACAGTGGCGCACTAAACGAGGATGATTTGAAAATGGCATTTATTTTTTACCTGACGCACATTCACATCGGTAATGATTCGCTGCTGCAACTCAAGCCTGAGTGCGAACGCGTTGGAATTCGACGGCCGATGATTGTTTCTGACAAAGGTGTGGTGGCTGCGGGTATTGTCGAGCGTGTGGTTGAAAACTTGGGCGGCCTACCAGCGGTGTTGTTCGACGAAACGCCGTCGAATCCGACCGAGGCGATGGCGCGTAAAGCGGCAGCTTTATATGGCGCGGAAAATTGTGATGGCTTGATTGCGGTCGGCGGAGGCTCCTCGATTGATCTGGCGAAAGCAGTCGCACTCATGGCATCGCATGCAGGCGAATTCAAATCGTACGCAACCATTGAAGGTGGCAGTAATTTAATCACCGCCGCCGCCGCGCCGCTGATTGCGGTACCGACCACATCGGGGACGGGTAGCGAGGTGGCGCGCGGCGCGATTTTGATTTTGGATGACGGCCGGAAACTCGGTTTTCATTCATGGCATTTGTTACCGCGGTCGGCAATTTGCGATCCCTTGTTGACGCTGGGTTTGCCGCCTTATCTCACCGCGGCGACCGGCATGGATGCGATAGCGCACTGCGTTGAAACGTTCCTGAGTTCCACCTTTAATCCCCCGGCAGACGGCATTGCGCTGGATGGTCTTGCCCGCGCTTGGCGCAGCATTGAGCGCGCCACCGCAGATGGTCGCGATACCAACGCGCGACTCGACATGATGAGCGCTTCGGTGCAGGGCGCGTTGGCGTTTCAGAAAGGGTTGGGCGCGGTACATTCGCTTTCGCATCCGCTGGGTGGGCTCAAGATTAACGGCGCGACCAGCCTCCATCATGGCACGTTGAACGCCATCGTCATGCCGGCGGTGTTGCGCTTTAACGCCTCAGCCGCATCGGTCATTGAGGAGAACAAAATGGCGCGGCTGCGCGTAGCGATGGGATTAGATTCCGCCGCCGATATTGCTGATGCGGTTATTAAAATGAATCAGCGATTGTTGCTGCCAGGTGGGCTGTCAAGCATCGGTGTGACTGAACAAATGATCGATACGGTGATTCATGGTGCGCTGCTGGATCACTGCCACAAGACCAATCCACGTGTAGCGACAGCGGATGATTATCGGCAGATGCTGAAGGATTCGCTCTAGCCGATGATTATCATTCTTGCCGTGAATTCAAGCCAGACAATGATCGAGAAACCGCTTTAAGCCGGGTGCGATCTGCTTCTTTGCGTGCACCAGCAGATAGAATCTGCGCTGCATTTTCGGCCACGATGTTTTTACTTCGACCAACCGACCGCTTTCGAGGAAATCTGCGACCACCCAGCGCGATAAACAAGTAATCCCCAAGCCCTCGGCCGTGGCACGTTTGATCGCTTCTGAATCGCCCAACGCCATGCCAATACGAAGCTGATGCAAGTGCGGCACCAAGGCGGATTCGACTGCGTCGCGCGTGCCTGATCCTTCTTCTCTGAGCAGCCAGCGCGATTCACGCAGCACGCGTAAAGGCGTGACCCGTGAAGGTATGACCCGCGAAGGTGTAACCCGTGAAGGTGTGACCGGCGCACCGCGTTTGAGGACGGCCGGATGCGTCGGTGCGGCAACAATCAACAGCTCATCCGCAAGCCAGGGCGTAGCCAACACCTCCGGCAACGTGCTCGGACCTTCAACAAAGCCAGCGTCCACTTCAAATCGCGCCACCGACAACGCGACTGCACCAGTGTTGGCAATGATGACGCGGCTGTTGGCAAGGATATCGCTTCCGTTGTGCGGCGTGCCCGCGGCCAGCACATCGCCATAACTCGCCAACAAACCCGGCAACACATAGTTGCCGATGGTAGTACTGGCCGCAAGGCGCAATGATGCGGCTCCTGCCAGCGCAAAGTTGGTGTCACCTTCATATTGCCGCTCAAGCCCTTCGGCACCATCAATCAACGCTAGCGCCTGCGGCAGCAGTGCGCGCCCGTGTTCGTTAAGCACCAGCTTTTTGCCGATGCGATCAAATAGGCGCGCATTCAACATGCGTTCAAGTTCATTGATCGCGCCGCTGGTCGCAGATTGTGAGAGCGCAATTGCCTGCGATGCCGCCACGGTGCTGCCGGATTGTGCAACCGCACAAAATATTTGAAGCTGACGAAAGGTGAGGCGCATTGGCGAAAGCCTGAAATATTATCGACTAAACCGATAGATTATAACGAAAACATCTGTTGGACAGGTTAATCGTCTGAGCCTAAAGTGCTGTTGAAGGCGGGCGATGCTCGCAAACAGCAGCATGTGATGTCACCCGAACTCAGTTACCAATTTGAATAAATATAGAACTGACTCAAGCCAATATTCACAATTCCTGATGAAACACTTTCTTTTCATAGAAGCGCATTACCGCGCGGCAGCTTGGTCGCAAATAAAGTCTACCGTGCCGGGCATTCTGCTCAGCGGCGGTTTGGCGCTCGCAGCAATTGAACTTGCTAGACTCGCATGGATGCAGAGGCACGGTTTGAGCGCGCTTACGCTCGCGATTGTGCTGGGAATGTTGGCAGGCAATACGGTCTATCCGCGCATGGCTGCGGGTGCTGCCAGCGGTGTAACGTTTTCCAAGCAAAACTTGTTGCGCCTCGGCATTATTCTTTATGGTTTTCGCTTGACCATGCAGGATGTGGCACACGTGGGTCTGGCGGGCGTGATCATTGATGCGTTGGTGCTGACATCGACCTTTACGCTGGCGTGGTTGGTGGGCACGCGCTTATTTAAACTTGATCGCACCACCGCCATCCTGATTGGGGCGGGAAGCTCGATTTGCGGCGCGGCGGCGGTGATGGCGACTGAGCCAATCGTGCGTGGACGTGCGGAGCAGGTAACCGTGGCGATATCGACCGTGGTGCTGTTTGGCACGATCGCGATTTTTCTTTACCCCGCACTGTTTGAGCTGAACGTGAATGTGAACGGGGGCCCGAATTGGAACCCGATGGTAATTAGCGCACATGCTTATGGTGTCTACGTGGGCTCCACTATTCATGAAGTTGCGCAAGTTGTAGCGGCAGCGCAAGCCGTGAGCGTTGAAGCGACTGACACAGCGGTGATCGCGAAAATGGTGCGAGTGATGATGTTGGCACCGTTTCTGATCGCGCTATCGCTTTTCCTTGCGCGCGAAAAGCCGAAAAACATCGCCACACCACATCATTCACAGCCGACACCAAGCGAATCTATCGAGGCATTAACTCAAGACCAAGTTGGACAAGGTACAAAACCAAAACTCACCGTCCCGTGGTTTGCATTCGTGTTTATTGGTGTGGTGGTGCTGAATTCTTTTTCATGGCTCCCCAAGCCAATCGTTGATGCGACAATCGAAGTTGACGTGGTGTTACTGGCGATGGCGATGGCCGCATTGGGGCTGACCACCCATGTGTCGGCGATCCGTCGAGCCGGCATCAAGCCACTGCTGCTGGGTGCGAGTCTGTTTGTCTGGCTGATCGTCGGCGGCGCGTTTATTAATCGCGCGGTCAATAGTTTGATTTATTAACGGCAGCAAAATTTGGTGTGAACTCTCATGCCATCAGTCGAAAATACTTTTGTATGCCTTGATTTTTAAACACAAGCACCGGTGCGCCTGCGGAGCCAATAGTGTGTCAGCGGGCCCGTCCGTGCTGGACTTTCAATATTGCTTACTGAATATTCGTGGCACTGGAAGCGGTGTACGCTTTGTTTGCGATCGAAGTCTTGTGTTTCGCGTTGTGAATTGCCGCAACGCGACAGGATGCGGATTCTGCGAACTAAATCAAAACACTCTTAAGCCGTGATGAGCGCCACACCGAACAAAATGAAAATTTTTATTGCCGTCATCCTGACTATTGGATTGGTGTTTTTAGTGCGCCCTTCGTTCCGCAATTATTGGCACAACGCACATGCCGCGATGCCGCTGTTTGTGGCCCATGAGGGTGCTGGTAAGCCCGTTGTCTTGTTGCATGGTCTCACCGGCACGCATGAATATTTTTCACGCCTCGCGGATACATTGGCGAAAAAGAATCTCGTCATCGCGCCTGATTTATTGGGCTTTGGCCGCTCGGCGTGGCCGGATATTGCCTACACGGCTGACGAGCATTTATCCGCGCTGGAAAAGGTGATGCCGAAAGAGCCCTTCGTGCTGGTGGGGCATTCGATGGGTAGCTTGCTGGCGTTGGAGTTTGCGCGGCGACATCCTGAACGCATAGCGGGCCTTATCTTGATTTCGCCCCCCAGTATTCAAGATCGCGCCGCGCTCGGTAAAATTCTAAAAGCAGAATCCGCAATCGAATCGCTAATGGACCTTGATAATTTTTGGGCGCCGTTGGTGTGCCACCTGCATGAAGTGATGGGCGGATTTTCTTATTTTGTGTACCGGCCATTTGTGGCAGAAACCATGCCTGATGCGGTCGTAATGGCGGCCACGCAGCATCGATGGGCTTCATATAACGGCTCACTTGAAAACGTGGTTCTAACCCTTCGTGCGACCACAATATTGCCCAAGGTATTCGTTCCAACACTGACTATTATTGGCGACGACGACGCTTATGTGGATCAAGTAAATCTGCGCGTAATAGTGCCGGGCACATTAGTTTTTAAGGGCGGTCACAATATTTTGTGGGAGCAGCCCGAAAAGGTGATTTCAGCGGTAGAGAAATTCGTGGAAAAAAGTTTTTAACCGCCGCCAAAAAATATTTTCTATGTCGCTTTGCCTCTACGCGACAAAATCGGCGCGCTGAAACATCCATCGATAAAGCAAATATGCCAGCGCCGCGCCCACGCATTGCGCGCCAATAAATCCGGGCACATCGATGGGGCGAATGCCTGCAAATGTGTCCGTGAGTGATCGCGCCACGGTGACTGCGGGATTGGCGAAAGAAGTGGACGCGGTGAACCAGTAGGCGGCGGTGATGTATAGCCCCACCGCAGCGGGGATCGAATTTGATTTATGTTTTACACAATAAAAAATTACCGTGATGAGTCCGAAGGTGGCGACGACTTCGCTCCACCACTGTGCGGGTCCGGTGCGAATATGTTGCGAGGGTTGCCACAATGTCGACAATACCGGCAGCTCGAACATCGCATGTGCCGCGAGCACGCCCGCGATAGCGCCCATAAATTGACAAAGTACATAGCCTGCGGCAAGTCTTGGCGGCAGCCTGCCTTCGATCAACTCAATCACCGTGACCAGCGGATTAAAATGCGCACCCGAGATCGGGCCGAATGTGGTGATGAGCGCATAAAGAGCCGCGCCAGTGGCGATGCTATTGGCGAGCAACGCGATAGCCAGATTCCCGCCTGCGAGTCGCTCACCCATAATGCCCGAGCCGACTACCACAGCTAACAGGAGCGCGGTGCCCAACGTCTCGGCGGCCAGGCGTGGCGGCCACGCGGCGCTACTCATCAATTAGCGCTCATTTGATCTTGTTCATGCTGCGGGTGTTTGAGCGATGCGTCTCAACTCATTCGCCAACGAGAGATGCGCAAGTTGATCATCGCGCAAATCGGCCAGCAATTGAATGCGGTGGCGAATGGCTGCACACACCTTTGCAAATGCGGCGCGTTTTACGTCTTCGCCGCCTTCGGTGTCAGACGGGTCGGGAAATCCCCAATGCGCCGTGGCCGGATGACCGGGCCAAATAGGGCATGCCTCGCCTGCCGCGTTGTCGCATACGGTGATGATGATGTCCATATGCGGCGCGTTCGGCTGCGCGAATTCGTCCCACGATTTGCTGCGAATTGTTTCTAACGGATAGCCGAACGCGCGCACCTGTTCCAATGCAAACGGGTTTGGTCTGCCGCTCGGATAACTGCCTGCGCTGAATGCTTTGAAGCGCGGGTTTCCGATGGTATTGAGCAACGCTTCCGCCATGACGGAGCGCGCGGAATTATGCGTGCAGAGAAACAGCACATTGAATACACGGGAAGGAGTCTGATCAGACATTGCAGCACGCTTTTGATTTGGTTGTTTTAAAGAACTCTAGTGCATGTTTCGAATTTGGCGACAACAACATGGACGCGGAATCGCGTCATCATTTCCTCCGAATAGCGGGTGATGGCTTTTTCTGCGCGAGGGCCTTAGGTTTTACAGGCTTTCGGGCCTGCACACAGGTGGCCATGGACCGGACGGAAGGTGGGCAGGTTGCACAGCTCGCGCCTGCGCAACAGTTTTCAGTCAGGTATTCAATGAGGCCGTTCATGGTGTCAAAATTGGCCGAGTAAATAATCGAGCGACCATTGGGTGCTGCGGTTGTCAGGCCGGCGTGGGTTAATTCTTTTAAATGGAATGACAGCGTGGCGTTGGCGAGACCGAGCGATTCGGCAATGGTGCCCACCGACAAACCTGCCGGGCCGGTCTCAACCAGCAACCGAAAAATCGCCAGTCGTGACTGCTGCGCGAGCGCACTTAATGCGCCGATAACTGTTTTTATTTCCATATTTCCATGATTATCGAAATAAAGGATCGCAATGTCAAATACTTTTTAGCAATGGGTTTGCGGCTCGGCACCTGTCGGCGTTTTGTCTGCTCGTGTTTGTTTTGCTATTTGTTTATGACGCAACTCTAAAAGTGAGATTAATTCGGCTGTTGCCTGCCAGCGGGTGGTGCCCGGGTTTCAGGGGACGAACACCATGAAACATGAGGCGCGCAGCAGCGCCGAACACAATCGCATCGCCGTGATGAAGTACGACAGATTGGGTACGGGCGTTGCGTCCGGCCGCTGAGTCCAGGCCGCCGATGATGAACCGCGCTGACAGTCCGATAGACAGCGACACAATCGGTTGCGAAAAGTCTATCTCGTCGCGGTCTTGATGAAGCCCCATTTGTGCGCCTGCCAAATAGCGATTGATGAGACAAGCGTCAGGCGAAAAACCGGGGTAGCCCGCTTGTTGCGCGATTCGAGACGCGGTTTCCAGCAAGACAGGCGGTAAGGCCGGCCACGGTTGCTTGGTCTCCGGGTCATTCGACGAATACATATAGCCATTGGTGCCGCTCACCCAACCTAATTTTCCGCAATTGGTCATGGCAACCGACATCTTCTTTCCGCCGGGTGTCTGCATATGGCGAAACGGTGCGATGTCGGCAACTGAATTGATGGCATCAAAAATTTCTGCGGGATCGAATGCATTGCGCAGCAGGGATACGCCGTCAGGTAATGGTGGCATTCGCGGCACTTCGGAAACGACACTAGCAACATTGTCGGTGGGAATCCGCGTGGAGAACAGCGATGGCTGGCTTAAAACGACTTTCATGCTGTTACTTTCAAGCTGGCCCACAAGTGCGCGGCGACCAGTGAACGATGAGGCGCGTATTGCGCAAGCATCGTTTCCGCCACTTTAATCGTGGGTGAGGCATCGCTGCCGTTTACTTTTCCCAGGGCGTTACGAACCGCGACGTCGCCGTGGAGTGAGCAATCTGCATATCCAAAGCCACGCATCAAGGTGTAGTGCGCCGTCCATGGGCCGATTCCTTTGACCTCCAGCAGTGCGTTTTGTATGCAAACCGCATCGTGCCGCGCTTGTTGCCATTCGTCCAAAGGCAGCGTTCCGTCTAAAACCAGTTGCGACACCCTCAGCAGGGTTTCAGCCTTTGCACGAGAGAATTTATGCGCGCCGAGTTGATCGGCACTCAGTCTGGACACCAATGTTGCGTCCGGGTAGCACATCAGCCCGCTTGAGTGAATATGCGGGTTGGACAGATTCGCGAGTCTGATGAGCGAATGGCGCAGTTGAACGGCAAAACGCACATTGATTTGCTGACCGATAATCGCCCACGTGAGCGCTTCAAATGGCGTGGCTGCTTGCGGGATTCGGAGCCCGCTTTGGCTGCGGATAAGCGCGCCCAGCAATTTGTCAGCTTTGCACTTTCGTTCAAATGACTCCACATTAATCAGCAGGCCCAGCAGCCCTTTTGCAATGTCTTGTGCTCCTGGTAATGAAAGAAGCTGATCATGGGATCCAAAGGTGCAGTTCGCAACCTGCTGGTCAAACTCTATATGGATAAACGTCGGATGACTGCCAATGATCACGGCTTTGGTGATGCTGTTGGCGGTTATGCGTTCTGCCAGCTGTTCGGAATCGCGAGCATGAAAATTGAGAATCTCTTGCGCCCGGTAATGCTTCGGCAAGTCGAGCGTGAATGATATCGCCGTCCGTTTTGCTTGTTTCAATTTTGTGTTTCTTCAGATTCGCGACGCAGCAATTCTGCCTTGCGCTCGACGCCCCATCGATAACCGGATAGCTCGCCAGATTGGCGCACCACGCGGTGGCAGGGAATGAGCACTGCGATCGCGTTGCTTGCGCAGGCGCTGGCCACTGCGCGACTGGCTTTAGGCTTGCCGATCTTTTCCGCCAACTGGCTATAGCTAACGGTCTCGCCCAGCGGGATATCCCGTAGTGCTTTCCACACCTGCTGCTGGAATACTGTGCCCTGAATATCGAGCGGCAAATCGCGCAGAGCTTTTTGCTGCTTATCGGGATGACGAACAGATTGATCAAGGTACTTTGAAATTCTGGACAGCCATAGCTTGAAAGTTTTGTCGGCAGGCGGGAACGTGGCACGCGGGAATCGTTCGTGTAATTGTTGGGTCAGGGCGTCGGCACCGTCACCGAACTCGACGCTACATACGCCGCGCGGGGTGGCTGCCACCATCATTAATCCCATTGTGGAGGGTACAAGTGCAAAGCGAATTTCTTCGTTTACGCCGCCTTTTTTGTATCGTTGGGGTGTCATTCCCAATACCGCGGTCGAACTGGCGTAGAAGCGGCCCGTCGAATTAAACCCTGCCTCGTAAATCGCCTCGGTCACCGAGCGATTTTTGGAAAGCGCATCCCTCACCCGCATTTGTTGAATCGCTTTCTGATATTCCTTGGGCGTCACGCCGGTCACGGCTTTAAATACGCGATGAAAGTGATGCGGGCTTAGATTGGACACGCAGGCGAGTTCGTTCAGCGATAGATTTGTGGAGCTTTGCTTGATGCGTTCGCATGCGGCGGAAATGGCATCGTTGCGCTGGTGCTCAAGCGAAATATCATCTGGATGGCAGCGCTTACAGGGGCGAAAGCCAGCCACTTTTGCATCGCCTGTGGTCTCAAAAAACAAGACATTGATTCGTTTGGCCGCGCGTGACGCACATGAGGCGCGGCAATATATGCCGGTGGTCTTAACCCCGTAAACGAACTCTCCGTCGAATGCTTTATCGCGGTTCAGCACCGCATGCCAGCGGGCAGCAGAGGTGGTGTGGTCAGCTGTAACGGTATTGGTGGCGGCAGTCTTGCGGGCGCGATTGCCATGGCGAGTGCCGTTGCCCGCGCCGAAGCCGTCAGAATCGTTAACACGTTTATTTGAAAAATTCATGGTGATGCGCCTGGGTTTATCTGGAAGTTTTCATTGTTCACGCTTGTGGTGAGTTAAACACTCCGATCCTTGCGGTCAAATTGTCGTCGCTAGTTTTTTCCATTACGGCGCGCCTCTATGTTTAAATTAACCAAGATTAAATCAATGACGTCACTTACATTTTAGAACTGAATGCGATGCCGCACGATCATTCATCTCCCAACCACGACCATCACGACCACCACGGTGATCATGACCATCAGCACAGCGGTGGCCACACCCATGACGCTGACCACGGTGGCCAGCATCACCATCACCTGCCCGATTCCAACCGGGCGTTTGCGATTGGCGTATCCCTCAACATCACGTTTGTGTTGGTCGAGCTGGGTTTTGGTTGGTGGACCAATTCGCTCGCGCTACTGGCCGACGCGGGCCATAACTTTGGTGATGTTCTCGGACTGTTGCTGGCGTGGGGTGCGACACGGCTCGCGCTGAAGGCACCGTCGGCGCGCTTCACCTACGGCCTCGGCTCCACTACGATTCTGGCCGCACTTGCCAATGCCACGCTGCTTCTGGTGGCGACGGGTGCGATTATGCTTGAAGCGGCGCAGCGTCTGTACAGCGCCAGTCATGCAGAGCCGGTGACTGCCTCGATTGTGATCGCGGTGGCGCTCGCGGGCGTGCTGGTAAACGGTGCCACTGCGATGCTTTTCATGCGTGGCCGCGAACACGATCTCAATCTTAAGGGAGCGTATCTGCACATGGCGGCGGATGCGGCGGTTTCGCTCGGTGTGGCGGTGGCTGCGGGTATCATTTTGGTAACCAACTGGATGTGGCTGGACCCGGTGATGAGCATCGTTATCGCCCTCGTCATCGTGTGGAGCACTTGGTTTTTACTCCGTGAATCCTTGCAATTGGCACTGCAGGCGGTGCCGCGCGGTATCGATGCTGAGGCAGTCAAAAGCCATTTGGGTTCGTTGCCCGGCGTAGATGAAGTGCACGATTTGCACATCTGGGCCATCAGCACCACGCAGAGCGCACTCACCGTGCATTTGGTCATGTCGCAGGGGCACCCGGGCGATGCATTTTTCGCGGATTTGGCTGACCAATTGCAATCAAGATTTCGCATCGGTCATCCGACGATTCAAATCGAGACCGGTGCGCCGATCATGTCTTGCCGGTTTGCACCCAGTCACGTTCTGTGAAGAACATACTTTAAAGAAATCCGCGGTGAAACAAACCGCCGCCTGTAGTCGTAATATGAGCGAGATGTGAAACCGCTGTTGAATTGTGTTTTGATATTTAGAGTCATTAGCAGGCGTGGCATTCAAGACTAAATGATCTGAAAACGCGCTCCAGTGCTAGAGTGTTTTATTTTTTCAAACATAGTCTGCAATGCCAGCAGGATGGTCGTCAACGAGTGCAGAAAGTATTTCTGGTACTTGTCGTCCTGACCGAGCTTGCCCGCGTTTGTTGGCCATGGAAGTCGAGATTGAAAGCGTTGCTCGATATTTTTAACCGGAGGGTGTCACGATGTATAAAAAATTAAATGGATGGGCGAAAGTTTTTTGGGGTGGCGTATTGCTGCTGGCATTGCAAGCCCCCTCATTCAGTCAAACTGCAGAAATTACGCTCTACGAATATGGTGGTTTTAACGGACGCTCTCTGACCTTGCGTGGCTACACGCCTAATTTTGGAGATATTGGCTTCAATGACAAGGCGGCGTCCATCGTCGTGCGCTCAGGAACTTGGCAGCTATGCACCGATGCAAATTTTGGTGGTGCATGTGTCACGCTTTCGCGCGGCGAATATCCGGCACTTGATAGTCGCATTGATGGCCGGTTGTCATCGGCCCGCGAAGTCGGCTCGAATGGCAATGAGACCGGTAATTACGGCAATTATCGGCGGGGCTCAGTGGAGATTTTTGATCGCGCTGACTTTCAAGGCACCTCAATTTTGCTTGATCGCGATTCGGATAATTTTTCGAATAATGGCTTCAACGACCGGGCGCGCTCGATTATTGTCCACGACGGCACTTGGACGTTGTGCACGGATCGAGGTTTCCGGGGTAGCTGCCGCACCTATTCACGCGGTCGTTATGCGAATTTGGGTCGCGGCGCAAACGGCGAAATTTCTTCAGCACGCATTAGCGGCGGCGATGCCGATGCGCCCTTTGTGCATGGTGGTGGCGCGGTTTTTGGTGGTCAAAATGGTGGCGTTGGGCGCGTCATTTTGTTTGACCAAGACCAGTTAAACGGGCGCAACATGGTTGTGACTGAAAATCTGGTCGATCTGGTCAATACAGGTTTCAATGAC
>JBBRFJ010000026.1:0-30545 GCA_038224475.1 Burkholderiales bacterium | reverse complement strand
TCGGCCGTGATGCATAGCGTGCAAGTCCCGTTAGCGCACATAAAATTCCAACCGTGCTACATTGGCGTCGCCACTAAAACTAGGATCGCCAGGGAGGCGTGCCAATGGTTTTTAATTCGCTCACGTTTATCGTGTTCTTTGCACTTGTGCTCGTGCTGCACTCGATGCCTTTCGGTTGGACCACCAAAAAAGTTAATCTGCTCGTTGCGAGCTACCTTTTTTATGCCGCGTGGAATCCGCCGTTCATCATCTTGTTGTGGGTATCCACGGTGGTGGATTGGTTCGCCGCCCAGAAATTAGTAAAAGCAGAACGGCCCGCCGCACGTAAGGCATGGATGTTGTTATCGGTAGTGGCCAATTTGGGGATGCTGTTTTATTTCAAATACGGCACCTTCCTGTTGAGCAATTTCGTTGCTTTTATGGGCGCGCTAGGGGTGACTTACACGCCGCCCGCATTCGATATCGTGTTACCGGTCGGCATATCGTTTTATACCTTTGCGACCATGTCGTACACGCTGGATATTTATTTGCGCCGCGCCGCACCAGCGCGGAATTTTCTCGACTACGCTTTGTTTGTCACCTTCTTCCCGCATTTGGTGGCAGGCCCAATCATGCGGCCCACTGAATTGGTGCCGCAATTCGCTTCACCGCGCCGCGCAACGCCGCAAATGTTGCGTTTCGGATTGGCGCTAATGACGCTCGGATTATTCCAAAAAGTGGTGCTGGCAGATAGCTTCTTAGCGGCAGCCAGCGAGATGGTTTTCGATGGCAAGCGACTCCCCGGTGCGCTCGATTCGTGGGTCGCCACGCTGGCGTTCAGTGGTCAGATTTTTTGTGATTTTGCCGGTTACTCGACTACCGCCATTGGTGCCGCGCTGTGCCTCGGTTTTGCGATGCCCGATAATTTTCGTTTCCCGTACGCGGCCATCGGCTTTTCAGATTTCTGGCGACGATGGCACATTACGCTGTCATCTTGGCTTCGCGATTATCTTTACATCCCGCTCGGCGGCAATCGGCACGGCGAAGCGCGCACCTATTTCGCGCTGATGGTGACGATGCTGCTGGGCGGTTTATGGCACGGTGCCAGCTGGACGTTCGTGGTGTGGGGTGGCCTACACGGCTTGTATTTATCGATAGAGCGGCTGCTGCGGTCGCGTTTCTCGGGTTATACACCGGGGCCGGTAATGTTGGTGTTGTTTGGCTTGCTGACTTATGCGTTGGTCAATGTGACGTGGGTTTTTTTCCGTGCGACCAGCTTTGAAAAGGCATGGCAGGTGCTGGGCGGCATGTTTGGCGCAAACGGTGACGCGAAACCGATTTTGCCGACGGTGCATTTGGTCATGGTCACGGTGATTGTGAGCGGCATTGTCTGCGCGCACTGGCTGATGAGAAACCGCACGCTCGAATCTGTGGTCAGCCGCACCCCGGCCATGTTGCTGTCTACCATTTGGGCGCTGATGCTGTTCGCGATTGTGATTGCACAAGGAGAAGGAAATGCCTTCATCTATTTCCAGTTCTGAGGCGGCCATGTCTGATATTGCCAGCCATGCCGTAGAAAAGTTTGATCGCCCCGGCTTTGTGAGGCTCACCGCATCCGATCGTCCCGGTGTCGCGCAGCCAGTGCCCGAGCGGGATGTGCCGGTGCGACCCTGGGGTCAAATTTTTATTGTGGCGATACTTTTGTTTGTGCTGTTGCTGGGTGCTTGGGAATTTTATTGGCGCGACTACGGCGTGGTGCCGGCCTACGCCAACAGCAACGATTCGTGGGCGGCCCAGCGTCGCCGAATTGATAACGGTGAAGGCAACAGCACGGTCTTGATCGGCTCATCACGCACGCTGTTTGATGTGCAGCTGCCGGTGTGGGAACGTGCCACCGGCAAACGCCCCATTCAGCTGGCACTAGAAGGCACTTCGGCGGTGCCCGTGTTAGAGGATCTCGCCGCCGATACTAAATTTACGGGCCGCCTGTTGATTGGGGTGGCACCGGATTTGTTTTTTGCCGGCCGCACTAATCGGGGCGAAGCGATACCTTATTTCCACAAACAAAGCTTGGCGCAACGCAGCGGGCACTGGCTATCGCAGTTTTTTGTTGAGCCGTATTTTGCGTTCTTTGATGGCGATTACGCGTTAAAAACCGTGGTCATGCGGCAAGCATGGCCTGTCCGTACCGGCGTGCCGCAGCGCATCAGGGTGCGCAAGCTTTCAATCTCTGACGCCGACCGCAACACCCGGCTGTGGCAGAAGGTCGAAACCGACCCTGCGTATCAGGCACAGGCGCGGCGCATCTGGGCGCAAAATTTCACCGGCCCGCCACCGCCGAATATGGACACACCAGAAAAATTGCAAAAGTTGATCGACAAGCAAATCAGCCGCGCCACTGCCGCGGTGTCGACATTGCGCGCGCGTGGTGTCCGAGTGGTGTTTGTGCGGCTACCGAGCGACGGAGATTTTTATGCGTTTGAAAACAGGGCTTACCCGCGAGCGCAGACGTGGGAGCTGCTGTTGAAACGTACCGGGTTCACCGGTATCCACTTTGAGGATTACCCGCAGCTGCAAGGCTACTATCTGCCGGACTGGTCACACCTGTCTGCAAACGAGGCCGCTCGGCTCACCGCAGCGTTGGTGCCGCTGGTTGAGCAGGAGTTCAGTCGTCAGGAAGCAGCCATCCCGGTGCGCTGATTTCTGCACTCGATCTTGCCCAACTTCCGGCACCGGTGGTGTTAATGCCGATGATGAATGTCGGGAAAGTGCGGGTGGTCGTGGTTGAGCGCGAGATGCCCATGGTCATGCACATGCGGCTCCTTCCCGTCCCACGCAAAGTCGTGTTCATGCTGGTGGTGTTCGTCGTGAACGTGGCCATGCGTGTGCTGCATTGGTTCATGCAGGTGTTGGTGGGCATGGTGTTCAGTCAGGTGCAGGGTGATGCCGAGCGCCATCAACCCTGCCGCGAACCAGAACAGCGTCGTCGGCACATCGCCCAGAAACAAGATGGCAACGACCGCGCCGGCGAATGGTGCGACCGAGAAATAAGCCCCGGTGCGCGCGGTACCCAGATGGCGTAGCGCGATTACAAACAAGACCAGGCTGAGTCCATATCCGCCAAAGCCGACCAGTCCGGCGGCGACCATGCTGCCAGGTGGCGGAAAAGTGTTCCCAATGTATAGCGCAATGGTGAGGTTGATGCTGCCGGCAACCAGACCCTTGACGCCTGCGATCTGTACGGCATCGCTGGCGGAAATTTTGCGGGTGAGATTGTTATCAATTGCCCAACATAGACAAGCGGCAATGATCGCCACCGTTCCCCATTTGATGCCCGATTGAATCGATGATGGCCATGATAGCATTACGCCCGCTACCACGATGCAACACATGCCAAAGAAAATCCGGCGGTCAAAGTTTTCCTTGAAAACAAACCACGCCAACGCTGCGGTCAGCACGCCTTCGAGGTTTAGCAGCAGCGACGCGGTCGACGCGGCGGTCGTGCTCAGCCCAATCATCAATAACGCGGGCCCCGCGACACCCCCTGCCAATACCGCTGCCGCCAGCCACGGCCAATCGGCTTTCACCAAGCGTGCTGTCGATGCCGCTGCGCCAGATTTTCCAGACCTTTTCCGAAGCGCAAACCAGATCAACAAGCCAATCCCGCTGCCCAGATAGAGCAGGCCCGCCAACATCAGCGGCGCGATCCCACCGACTAGCAATTTGGCGAGTGGTGTGCTGATGCCGAATAGCAAAGCCGATAGCAGTGCGCAAAGCACGCCGATATTCATGAAACGACAATCATGGTGTGAAAAGAAAACCGGGGTGGCTGGAACAACACGATTATAAGGGGATAGAGTTTTTATCGGATGCGTCAGCGAAAGACGTCCATTTTCTGCACACGGTCTGAAGGTCCGCGTCCTGCTTGCCTCGCCAGCATGTCTTGCATGTTTGCTGATTGGCATTTTCTGTTCTCCATTTGCCGTCGGTTGGCCAATAGGTCAAATACGTTCACTTGATGCGGCTATGGCTGTGCGCCCGAAGCAATTAATCGCTCCGTATACTGTGACGTGACGTTTAAATTTATTTTTTAACCAGACATGGAGCGCAGGCGATGAACCGCAGGGAATTTGTGGGGATGGGAATAATCGTGGCGGGCACCTTAAGCGGAGGACAGGCAATGGCAGCAGTCGGCAGTGACAAGAAGGGCGCTTTTAAAATCGAAGACGCAAGCATTTCGGATCTACAAGCGGCGATGCAGTCCGGTAAAACGAATTCGCAGGCGTTGGTGAAAGGCTATCTGGCTCGAATAAAAAAAATCGATAAATCCGGCCCGCATATCAATTCCATCATCGAGCTCAATCCCGACGCGCTTTCGATTGCGGCGGCACTCGACAAAGAGCGCAAATTAAGCGGCCCGCGCGGCCCGCTTCACGGCATCCCGGTGCTGATCAAAGACAATGTGGCCACCGCGGACAAAATGGAAACCACCGCGGGCTCGCTCGCGATGGTGGGCGTCAAGCCACAGCGCGATGCGTTTATTGTTGAGAAATTGCGCGCGGCGGGAGCCGTGATTCTGGGCAAAACAAACCTGAGCGAGTGGGCCAATTTCCGCTCGACCCGTTCCTCATCCGGCTGGAGCGGTCGCGGCGGACTCACAAAAAATCCTTATTCGCTTGACCGCAGCACCAGCGGTTCTAGCTCCGGCTCCGGCGCATCGATTGCGGCCAGTCTCGCGGCGGTCGCGGTCGGCACAGAAACCGATGGCTCGATCACGTCGCCCGCTGCGGCCAATAGTCTGGTCGGCATCAAGCCTACGGTTGGATTGGTCAGCCGCAGCGGGATCATTCCGATTGCCGCATCGCAAGATACGGCCGGTCCCATGGCGCGTACGGTGGCGGATGCCGTTGCGCTGTTGACGGCGCTGTGCGGTTCAGATGCGCGCGACGATGCAACCAAGGAGGCCACGACGCGCGCGCAGGACTACAGCAAATTTCTGGACACCGATGGACTCAAGGGTGCGCGTATCGGCGTGATCCGCGCCAACTTTGGTGGCCGCAATGATCTCGCCTCGGCGGTGGTAGAAGATGCGCTGAAAGTGCTGACCGCCAGGGGCGCGATTTTGATCGATGTTGAGCTGCCCAATGCAGGGAAATACGGCAACAGCGAAACCGAAGTGCTGACCTATGAATTGAAAGCCGGGGTCAATGCCTATCTCGCAGAATGCAAACCCGGCGCGCCGATTCGCACACTCAAAGACGTGATCGAATTCAATGAAAAAAATCGTGATCGCGAGATGAAGTATTTCGGCCAGGAACATTTTCTTCGCGCCGAAGCGAAGAGCGGCCTCGACAGCAAAGAATATCTCGACGCGCTGGCTAATTGTCGCAAGCTGTCGCGCGAAGAAGGCATCGATAAAATTATGGCCGAGCAGAAATTAGATGCGCTGGTTGCGCCTTCGAACGGGCCCACTTGGATTACCGATTTCATCAAAGGCGACAATAGTGGCGGTGGATTTTCACAAGCTGCGGCGGTCTCCGGTTATCCGCACATCACGGTGCCGGCAGGCTATGTGGCGGGACTGCCGATTGGCATATCTTTCGTCGCTGGCGCTTGGGCCGAGGGTACGCTCATTAAATTCGCCTACGCCTTCGAACAAGCCACCCACCATCGCCGCACGCCGACCTATCCCGCACGTGTCAGCATGGGGTAATGCCATGACGATCGCCTGAAATTTCAAAGGCGCGACGATAAGTTCAAGATGTAAACTAGTGTAGTTTCAAAACCCCACTATTGGCGGGCAGTTTCAAGCATTTATGGCTTGAAGTGCCCGCCAATGCTAGTGTTAGCGCCCTAGCAACGCAGCGCACTAATGAAGTCTGCACGCCGCAATAAAACTCTTTCCTAACCAATATCCCGCCGCGCGCGAATGAACAGCCCCGCCACCGTCCTTGCTACCTCGCCATTGCATCTGCCTATCTTCATGCGGTTCTGGAGCGGGCGGCTGACGAGTGCCGCGGGCAATCAGATGTTGTTGGTGGCGATTGGCTGGCATATGTACACCCTCACCAGCAGCGCTTGGGATTTGGGTCTGGTGGGCTTGTGCCAATTTCTGCCTGCATTGCTGATGACGCTGCCCGCGGGACACGCGGCCGATCACGGCCATCGCGGCCGTATTCTGGCGCTGTGTATGGCCAGTGAAGCGGTGATTGCAGTCGTGCTGACCGCGGCCGAGTTGGGCCATTGGACGGATCGTAATTTGTTGCTGGTGATGTCGGTTGCGCTAGGTATGGCCAAGTCATTCCAGATGCCTGCACAGCAATCACTGGTGCCGCTGTTGGTGCCACCCGCGATGCTGCCGCGCGCACTTGCATTCAGCTCTGGTGGAATGCAGGTGGCCATCATCGGCGCGCCGGCTCTGGGCGGTTTTATTTATGTCGCCGGTGCACATGTGGTGTACATCGTCTGCGCGTGTTTGTTCTTGGTGGCCGCGGGTTTGTTTATGAGTGTGCGGCATACGCGCGCGTCGAAGTCGACCCAGCCGGTTACTTGGGCCACCGTTTTCGCGGGGTTTCATTTCATCGGCCAACGACCGCAAATTTTGGGCGCGATCTCGCTGGATCTATTTGCGGTGTTGCTGGGCGGCGCGGTTGCGCTATTACCGATGTTCGCGAAAGATGTATTGCATGTCGGCCCGTGGGGTCTGGGTGTGTTACGTGGTGCGCCTGCAGTGGGTGCATTGATCATGTCGATTGTGCTCACGCGCTGGCCGATTCAACGCCGCGCCGGGCGCACCATGTTTATCGCGGTCGCCGTGTTCGGCGTCTGCATGATCGTGTTTGGCTTGTCTACGATATTTTTTGTTTCACTACTAGCACTTGCCGTCAGCGGATCAGCAGATATGGTGAGTGTCGTGATTCGTCAGTCGTTGGTGCAGCTGGATACCCCGGACGAGATGCGTGGGCGGGTGAGTGCGGTCAATTCAATCTTTATCGGCGCGTCGAACCAATTGGGCGAATTTGAATCCGGCGCAACCGCTGCACTGTTGGGCCCGGTGGGCTCGGTGGTGCTTGGCGGCGTCGGCACCTTACTGGTGGCGGCGCTGTGGATGCGGTGGTTTCCCGCGCTGGCGAAGCGGGATAAGCTTCAGGAATGAATTTCGCTGTTTTTCGGCATGCAAAAAATTCGACCTTGGTCGATGGGTGCTCGCAGATCGTTGCGATTTCCGGTACCGCGCTTTAGTCGGCTTCTGAAAAAAATAAGCATACGGCGAACTGCCAAGTTTGGCCCCAGCTCTCGTTCAAATCATTTGTTCCGTGCGTTCAGGATAGTGAAGAGGTAGCCTCCGCATATTGGGATGAGGCCTGTAAGCGTACCTCTCACCACTGATTCCCATATAGGGAATCTGTCTGGCAAGTAGTACATGTTCACTGCGAACAACATCGTAAAAATTCCAACCAGCGCCAGTCGGTAGTAGCGCGGGCGCTTAGCGATCAATACAGGCACCCACCACGTACTCGCGAGACCCAACAGCACGCTTTGAATTATCAAGTGGACAGTATTCATAATTTCTCTTTGTGCGACCGCCGGTGAACCCGGCGACCGCACATGATTTCATTCTAGGGTGCCTTGATTAGGCAATTATGAGGGTCGGAGACCGTTACGCAATCCCCGGAGTTAGCGGGCGCGGTACCTACGAGCGTTGTTCCGGCCCCGCCATAAACCGCAGAATATGTTCCATACAACAACCTACCAGTGCCACTGGCAATCGATGCCACAGCGCCATAATACCCAGCAACGCCGCCGAGTATTCCTAAGAAAACGGGGTCTACCATTGAATTTGTGGCTGACAAACGTTAATGAGAGCCCCGCCTGGCAGGACAAAGCGAGCCTGTTGGAATCGGTGCCCGGTGTGGGGCGCGTGACGGCGACGGTGATGCTGGCGCAGCTGCCGGAGTTGGGGACGCTGAGCAATAAACAAATCGCGGGCTTGGTGGGCGTGTGTCCCTATAGCCGTGACAGTGGCACGATGCGGGGCCGCCGGACGATCTGGGGCGGGCGCGCCAGTGTGCGGGCGGCGCTGTATATGGCGGCCTTGGTGGGCAGCCGCTTCAACCCGGTACTGAAAGCGTTCTACCAAAAACTGGTCAACGCGGGCAAGCCGAAGAAGGTCGCACTGGTGGCGTGCATGCGCAAACTGTTGACGATCTTGAATGCGATGATTAAGCACGATAAACCTTGGCTTTATGTGGACGTGGCTGCACTTATACCTGCGCTAGAACAGGGGAAAACGACGGATATTTGAAGACAGTTGCTGACCCCATTTATTCGTTCATCGGGACCTTGCTTGCCCTTTAGATTCTCAAACGACCAACACCGGACTTTTGATTTTTTCATTGCACTATGCTTACCGGTAATGCGGTATCCCCATTTATCCCCTTTTTATCCCCTTTGTATCGCCTGAAGCGGTACGGCTCGCCACCAAAAGCAAGTGTCAATAAACCGTCATCGGAGAGAGAGAATACAGTGCGCCGAACCTGCGGCGCAGAAGGTTGATCAGTAATGATCGTGTTGCCATCTATCTCATAAGTCATGAGAATAATCTGATTCTTGTCATGGCTACGGATGACATAGGTCAGCCCACCATGCTCATCGAATTCAAGTAAGACGTCACCAAGGTCAGCACGTGCACGCTGGTCCGCCTCATCGACAACCCAACTTCCTACCAGCTTCATAGCCAAGCCTTTTCTAGAATGTCTTTGAGACTTGCAACGTAATTTATGCGAGCGCCCTCGGTAAGCCCCGGCGATTGCCCAGATTCCCACAGCGCCAATAATTCGTTTGTATTAACGTAGCGAAGGAGATAAGGTACCGCAATGTCGCATATGAGGTTCGCAACCTCATTAACGATTGCGTCGACATCGGTTGCGCTATTTATACGCCACCATTTATCAGGCTGATCTAGCAAAAATTTGCCTATACGCACGCGGAGATGTCCATCAATGCTGTGAGCCTTATTTAACGGAACACTTTCCACATCGAGCAAAGGACCGCACACCACTGCGAGATTGACGGTGAATAGAAGCTTTTCGCTCGTATTGCTTGTGCTCTTCTGAAATTCAACTAAAGCAACACTGTTGCCCGATATGAAACGCAGCGTATTTCCACTTTTTTTGAACCCAAATTGCGACAAGCGTAGAGCGGTTTCGTCAATCACCTGCTTTAAGCTAGTGTTTAAAGCACTTATCATTAGCGTGGCTCCCTGACGACATTTACGCGATATTTTTCCCAAATCAGCAGCCAAGTGTCTTTAGCTCGCTGTGAAGGGCTATATGGCGATTTACCAAGTTTCGTTTCAATACCACCCAGCACTTGACCATTTTTGCTGACCTCTATGTCGATGTAGCGTGGCCCAAAGGGCGTTTTCTTGTAAACCTCGGTGTTGGCCTCGCGACCAGCAGATCGAAGCGCCGTAGCTAGCTCGTCTCGGAAAGAATATCATAAGGGTCAGGCCTTGCCTCTTGCCTAACCACTTTTGCGCCGCTTCTCCTAGCCTATCGATAATCATTTGAAATTAAATAAAGATCGAGACATAAGTTTTCTCGAAATTTCAGAAACAAGGCACCGTCGCAAAAGGGCAACACAACCAGTGCGGGCAGCACGTTAGCTTCGCCAATATATTGCATGAGTCTGGTTGTGAAAGTAGAGAATGAAAAAGTCGCGATAGGCAAAGCCTAACCCAACCGCAAGAACAAGCGGGGTCACCATAAGCGGGGTCACACCATAAGCGGGGTCAGGCCTTGCCTCTTGCCTAACCACTTTCACAAGCGAAAACGGGGTCAGGTCTTTCAACATAGCAAACAGCAAGCGGGGTCACAAACAGCAAGCGGGGTCTGGCCTTGCCTCTTGCTGATTTTGTGCAGGGTCCGTGTTTTGGGCAATTGACGGGCACGCGAATGTGAGTACGATCATGATCAAGAGAGGCGGTGATAATTTCGTGGAGCGGCTCCGAATTTTATGCGGGTAAATCTATGTAAAAAATTACGAGACAGCGAAACTTTGTGGTGGGTGTTGCAAATCTGCGTAATTTTAAATAATCGACTTTGACTTTGTGTATTTGCAATCAACACGCCGAGGTGATTATCCTGCTGACAGTCTCTGTATCGTTGGTGCTTGAAAAAATTCTTAGAATATTGTCTTGGCTACGGTTAATTGACAACGAAATGGCATTTATATGGGCCAGCTGCTCGAGTAACACATACTCAACAATATTTCCATGTTTGCATTCAACCGACAAACTTGTCATGGAGGCTAATTCAATCGGGTCAAGTGGATCACGCGTCAAAATAATTCTGCTGCAAAAATAGTCGAAGGCTTCGTTGATTCCGTCAGAAAACGTTTCTGGTGAAAGAAGCGCAGCAGCAACTGACACTGATAAATTACCCTGAACACACGCATCTTTAGAAAAAATCGCAGTGCGCTTTATGGTCGCGCTATATGAGAAAGGTCCTTTGTGACGTTGAATCCGCGATATAACTGCAGGCTGGCCACTACTTTTGACAAGGAAAACGGCTCCCTCAAACTGCCCCAATATATTTCTAATCTTTAAAAAAAATTGTTGTTTAAGCTTTTTATCTTCATCTGGGTTCCTTCCCCAATCAGCAATGTTCTGAAGTTCCTCGCCGAAAAATGATTTAGTCAACGGAAGAGTCTCGGCGCTGTTTGGGTCGTACATAGCGCCGGCGACTCGATTCGCCGAATCCAAATACAAATAACTTCTCTTTGTCGCATTCATTCTGGAAAGTAGTGAAGTTGTTTTAAATCTGTGCCTTGCTCTCCGGCATTGAAGTGTGGTGTCTGATCACCTTTGCCGCCGTCGCCATATTTTGCAGCCTTGTCTTCGCGTACTGAGATTTTCTTCCCTTCTGAATTGGTGTGTTCGTATTGCCTAACATTTCTTTGATCGAGCTTAGCCGCCTTGCCTTTGTCTGAACCGACTTTGATAACCTCATCAGGTTTTGCGCTTCGCGCAACGCCGTTCGCTTGCTTTGCCTCATTTAACGCTGCACTCCGCGCCGAAAACGGGGTCACGAATATATAAGAATATATAAAATATATAAGAAATATATAAGGGGAAATATATAAGGTTCAGGCCTTGCCTCTTGCCTAACCACTTTTGCGCGGCTTCTCTTAGACGATCGATAATCACTTGAAATTAAGTAATGATTGCGACATAAGTTTTCTCGAAACTTCAGAAACAAGGCAGCGTAGCAAAAGGGCAACACAACCAGTGCGGGCAGCACGTTAGCTTCGCCAATATATTGCATGAGTCTGGTTGTGAAAGCAGAGAATAAGAAAGTCGCGATAGGCAAAGCCTAACCCAACCGCAAGTGTTGCAGCGCCAACATTTGCGATTGGCGCTTCGGCCAATTGATCAACGCGGCTGCAAGAGCACGCGGTGCAATTGGTCTTTTGTCAGCCTGTCCTAAACGCCGCACCAATTCTAGGCACGCATCTTAACCAGCCACGAGATGTCACTGCATGCTCTATCGCGGGCGCAACATACTTGGCTTACTGCTTTAAACTTATTTTTTCGCGAAAAAGAAGGAGAATTAATTTATGCGCAGTTTTTTTATCACGGCAGCAATGGCCGGTTTTGTCGGGCTTGCCGGTTGCAGCGGCCCGCCACCTGACGTAGCCACGGTGTACAAGGATCAATACGGCCCAGCGAAAACGTCGCGCTTTAGTGCCTGCCCGAAAATCGAGGGCGTCTGGCATTTGGCTAACCTATCCGCGGGTTCCTTGCAGCGAGAAGACAGTCAAATGATTCAGCATTTTCGCTGGTTTGCGCCTTATTTATTTGGCCTCTCAGTGGGCGCCAAATCATTCATCGCGGTCGAGCCACGGCAGACGGAAACAGTAGTTTATCTTTCCAATCAAATCCCGGGCGCCGGTCGTCGATCAATGCTTGGATTCACAACGCTGGCTGACGCCCAATCGCCCTGCGTCGGGCGCGGATGGCGGCGGATCGCGACTCACGATCATTCTACGAACGATGCTGCCGCCCGGGTGTTGAAGCTCGTCCCGGAAGAACCGAAAAAAATCGTGCAAACAGATTACCTTGCGCGCACGGCGGACCATGAACTGATCCTCGCCACGCGCATTGACTATTCGGGCACAGACAATAAAGACAAAAGCAAAAAGATCAACGATGGATATTGGCATTTTATAAAAATGCCCCGTCTGCACGAAGACCCCAAAGCGCAAGGATTTAAGTCCTGATAGTTCAACTGCCGCACGCGTGTTGTCGAATCAAAAGGGCCAGTGAAGCTCTCCGCCGACGTTTGCTTTTGATAGTTTGTAGATTGGATAAGTATCAACTGCCTTAAATCGGTGACGAACATGTGCAGGGCCCGGGCTTGCTACTTGCCGCACTACTCTGGTTGCGGGCAAGCTATGCCTAGCGACGCCGACATTAAACCAAACAAAGATCGAGACGCAACTATCCGCGAGGCATTCACCAAACGGCCCGACCGCATGACGGATGTTGGCGATGCGTTAGCTTCACGGTGTCGCGAACCAGCCGAATGATGAAAGTACAAAGTGAAAAGTTAGCAAGAGGCAAAGACTGCCCCAACGGTTCTGCGCGTCGATCATCCGCGAATTCCTTGGAATCATTTGTTCCGTGCGTTTAAGATCGTAAAGAGGTAGCCCCCGCAGATTGGAATAAGACCTGTCAGCGTACCTCGTACGACTGATTCCCACACAGAGTACCTGTCTAACAAGTAGTAGAGGTTTACCGCGAGCAAAATCGTAAAAATACCAACAAGACCCAGCCGGTAGTAGGGTGGTCGCTTAGCGATCAATACAGGTACCCACCACGTGCTGGCGAGAGCCAAAAGCACGCTTTGAATTATCAAGTGATCCGTATTCATAATTTCTTTTAGTAAACAAGTGCGGGGTGAGGCTTACCTCTTGCCTAACTACTTTCGCCTCGCGCAAGCTAATTCAAACGATGCCGATATTAAACCAAACAAAGATCGAGACGCAACTATCCGCGAGGCATTCACCAAACGGCCCGACCGCATGACGGATGTTGGCGATGCGTTAGGGTTACCGGCGTCGAATTAGCCAAATGCCGAGAGTAAAAAGTGAACATGTTGCGAGGCCCGGCTGCAACTTTTGTGAGGCTGTTTACAAAGGAGGTGGGGTTACGGAACGAGTTTCTCCCGACGGGCGCAAACGAGGCTGCTGTTGAGTGTAAAAAATAATCGGCATGACCACCGCTGGCATTCATCGAATTAAGCGTGTTTTCAGACTCTTTTCGGCGCTTGGCAGCCCGGATTGGCGAGCAGAATGATTTACAGCTCATATCAATCCGTTTGTCGACTAGGTCATCATGCTCGCAACGATTCCCATAAACGCTGACGCTTCCCTTGTGCCAACTCCTGTGGCTGTCCGCAGGGTCTCGCCCGCGATGGCGCGAGCATTTCGAATTGCGACAGTCGGCCTCGGATTGTGTTGTGGTGCTTTGGCGTACGCAGCGCCATACCCGAGCTCTGATCAGTTGCGTCATGCGATTGGGGAAATCGCGGTGGTGTTGAAATCAGAAAGAATGGACGTGACGATCCTCGATGCCCAGAAGGAAGGCATTAAACTAACCCTGATGGCTGCCGGTTTGCGCTTGGACGATGGCGTCTGTCTCGTCTATTACAACGCCAGCCCTGAGGACGGGCTCACACAATTCTTTGCGCCGGTGACGGCTTCAGATATGCCGGTATGGCTCAATGCGATTGCTGCGCATGAGGTCACCCATTGCATCGAACAACGCGAAGCCTACATTCGCCGCCGCTTCGACTTAGTACTTCCGCCGGGTTTCAAACATGAGAATGTGACTGTGCAGGGATACTACTCGGTCGTGAAAAGCGGTGCGGTGGAGACTTGGGGCGAAGCGCTTGCCGATATTGTTTCGGTCCTTTACTTCAAGCAAACCGTGCCGGAGCGGTGGGAGCAATTTGCCACCAAGCTCGCCGTCATGCGCAGCGATCAGACTGGCGGGAGGCCGGAACACAATACTTCGCTCTGGCTAAAAAATTTGATCGCCTTTGGTGCCGACACGCCTGCACACCTGAGCCTGTTTGAAGCCGCGTTTCAACTGCGCCGGCAACTTCAACCGTAGCCGTCGAAGTTTCCGCAGCATCGGCGCCAATCAAAGCGTGAAGAGCGGAGCCGCGAGCAGAACCACGAACGCAGCCAGAATGGGCTAGGGCCTTGCCATTTGCTAACGCGCGTTTGCTATGCGCATGCGAGCCAATCGGCGATTATTTGAAACGAAATCGCGCTTGCGACGCAGATATCTTCGAGGCATTAACAAATGGATATTACGCATAACCGATGTAGACAACGCATTAGGCTAGAGGGCAACGCGAACTAGCCCGATGGTGAAAGCAGCAAAAGAAAATGGGGCCAAAAAATACCTTCCCCGGCTTTCCTTTTTGATACCTTGGCGCCGCATGTGCGACCTAATCCGCCAAGCGCCGCCGACACGAGATTAGGTGGAGACCGCCGTTTGAATGGCTTGGCAATAGCTATCAACATCAGTTGCTTTAAAGATTACCGTTTTGATTCCTACTTCCTTGGCGGATGCGGTCAATTCTTCGCTGACAAATCCAGAGGCAATCATGATCTTTAGTGCTGGATTAATCTCGCGCGCCAACCGGGCGACTTCGATGCCGTTCTGCCTTGGCATATTGAAGTCGGTAACCAGTAGGTCGAAACGCTCGCGATCTTGACGCAGCGCCTCAAGGAAACGCTGCTGGTCGATGAATCCGCTCACTTCAAAGCCTCTGCGTTCCAGAAGCCTTGTCACCAACATGACCATCGTCTCATCATCATCAAGGTAGGCCAGTTGCCATTGCTTTGGACGCCTTTCTGCCGCAGTTGGTAACGCGTCTGATTGAGCCAATGACGATGTCGGCGATGCAATCGGCAAACTCGTAAGAGGCAGCAGGATCTTGAACCGTGTCCCTTTAGTTTCTTTTGCCACAATCTGAATCGAGCCGCTGTGGCCGGTAACAATGCCATGCACGACCGACAAACCGAGCCCCGTGCCTTCTCCCAGCGGCTTGGTCGTGAAGAACGGTTCGAATATTCGTTTCTTGGCCTCTTCCGGAATACCCGAGCCGTCATCGTCGAACAGGATGCACGCGCATTCCACTTGGGCATCGTCGCGTTCGACGCTGAGTTCTATGGAAATTGTGCCGGTTCGTTGATACATCGCCTGAAAAGCGTTAGTGCCAAGGTTGAGGATCACTTGCGTCAACTGGCCTGCGTCCCCGAACACTCCAATGGGCGTTTCGTCACGGCACGTAACCGACACAGAGACCGTCGACGGGAGCAGGGTCCGCAAAAATTTTACGGCCTCATTAACAGTCGTCCCAAGGCTGATCGGGAGCCTTTCACTGCGTTGCCGTCGACTGAACGACAGGATTTGTTGAACCAGTTCGCGTCCACGGATGCTTGCTTTTTGGATCTCGGCAATGCTCGTCAATGCCTCCTTATTTGAGCCGACATCTTGAGACGCCAAACTGGCATTGCCGATGATGCTGGCGAGAATATTGTTGAAGTCATGCGCAATACCACCGGCGAAAGTCCCGATCGCCTCCATCTTCTGTGCTTGGCGCAGGCTGTCCTCGAGTCCTGCGTTTGCGGATTCCGCTTTCTTTAGTTCGGTGATATCCCGCGCGACGATGACAATGCCGCCACCCTCATTTGAGGAATCCAAGGCTTTAACAGAAACCATGATTTGACAAGGCTGGCCATCGTTTCGTAGAAAGAATGACTCCCAGGACTTTTGTGGGTGGAGCGCTTGGATGGTCAGTAGCGATGTGACGAGTTCGGCAGACGTTTGCTCTTGCGCATTGGCCGATATTTCCGGAAGTGCCCGGCGCGGCCAAATCTGTTCGAGTGAAACCTGATTGACAACATTGCTGCCGGCGTAACCTAGCATCGTTTCGGCACCGCTATTGAACAGGGTAAGGTTTCCGCTTTCGTCTGTGGCGATAATGGCAATGTCTGTCGCGGCATCAAATACGCTCCGCAAGGAGGCTTCCGCCTCCCTGAGTTCCTTTGTCCGGTCGGTGATGGTTGACTCCAGCGAAACCTTGTTCCGCCGAATGGCATCTGCCATCTGCCGCAGGCTGGTTCCGAGTGCCAGCAACTCGGGCGGCGTACCAGAGGGCAACGGCGCGTCAAAGGCCACGTCACCATGCTGCGCAAACCGTCTAGACTCCGCTGCCAATGCCGTCAGTGGACTCGATATTGTGTAGGCGGCTTGGCGTGCAAGCCGGGCGACAATCCACGCTAGCAACATTAGGCCGGCGAGGTAGGCCGTCGCGAGCAGCAGCGGCTTGCGTTGATTGGGCAGGTTATCGAAGCCGAGTTTCAACGAGAGACTGTGCCCGGATTTTTCCAGTAGCGGGGTCAACACCGGCGCTTCAAAGTAAGCCGGCAGGTAGCCCGGTCGGCTTCCCGTTGCGACCAGTTCCTTCTTAGCGCCACCGCTCGACCCCACCAGCATGGCATCCGTCGCACCGAAATCGGCCGGCAATGAACCGATGAGGTCTAACAGCCGGATCTGAATCACCAGCGCGCCGTCGACGGTGTTGGTATACGGCACGCGGATCGGCTCGAGTAGCTGGAGCAGCGGCGTTGCGGCATCGACGACCCTTGCCTGAGTCGCCGCGATGCCATTGCGGTGGCTCTCACTGTCGATGAATTCTTTGGTGCCGGCAGTACAGTCGGACAACGGTGATTTATTGCCTGCGAGCTTCTGACCGTTACTATCGCAAAGCGCCACACCGATCTCGGCCTTGATGGGGAAGCGGAACCCTTGGATGAATGGCTCTAGATAAATTTGGCGGCCGCGCGAGTCGAGCAATGCGCTCACGAACAACCCGCTAGCCGAAAGCTGGCGTGACACGCTGGTGATCACCTCAACCGATCGCTCCGTATATTCTGCGGCGCGCAGAAACGTCTGCCGATTTCGTAAGTTTTGCGCCTGTTGATCTTCGACAACAATCACCACAAATGAAATGAGCGCCACAACGCAGGTCGCTGCGACAGCGATCGATACGGCGGTAAACGTAATCTGATTGGCTGAGCTGGACTCCCGCCACTGCCTTATTCGTCCAAAGAAAGGACGTTCTCTGAGGCGCAGCGTCATTATTTGAAGCGCAGCGTCATTACTTGAGGCGCGGCGTCATTTGGCGGTGCGCTCAATCGCTCCATCAGGCGCATATCGGGCGAAAAATACGGCGGCAGGCGTCAGTGCTTCGTGTCTTTCCGCGCTAAATGGGCGGGAAAGATTTGCGGTTAGTCCATCGTATTTGCCGAGATTTTCAAGTGCGGAGCGTATCTGTTCGCGATCAGCCGATCCTGCTTTCTTTATCGCCATCCCAAGCAAGTGCACGAGATCGTAGGCATGTGCCAGACCGACCGGCGCCGCCAGCGTCCTCGCGTCGGATGCGGCACCGAGTGCCTTCGCCGCCGCCACGACACGTTTGGCCGCGACAGAATTGTTGTTAATAAAAGAAAACGATTGCGCCACCACGAAGTCGATCTGGCCGAGGGCTTGGCGGGCTTCAGGCGACACAGCGCCGCCGGTGATTCCCCAGTGGCAGATGATCGGCAGCCGATCCCGCGCGGGTAGATTCGCCACCTCGCGCACAAACATCATGCCCTCACGATCGTTGGCAACCAAGAACACGGCATCCGCGTTCGCTGCTTTTGCACTGGCGAGCTTTTCTGCCATCGTTGCCTCCCCCCACGAATACCAAATCTGTGCAACGACTTTCGGCGCCAGCTTTGCTGTCTTGGGGTCGATTCTGGCAAGAGCCGATTCTGCGGCCTTGGCGCTACTACGTCCCCACTCCGTGTTGGGCAAGATTAACGCGATACGCTTGTTGCCCTGGCGCGCCGCGCGCGCCACCATGGCACTCATTACCCATGAGTCGGTCAACGACAGTCGGAACACGTAATTCGGCGAGAACGTCGGGTCGATGATGGAGTCGGCCGCCGCCCACGGGACGAGCATCGGCATTTTTAGTCGGTGGATGTCGGGCAGAATATCGACCACCGTTGGGCTGAATCGCCCGCTCATGACGGCCACCACGTTTGGGTCGGCGGCGGCCAGTTGCAGGTTTTGTCTGGATCGGCTCGGAACAGCGCGGTTATCGTACTCAACAATGTCCAAGCGTCTGCCGAGTACACCGCCAGAAGCATTAATTTCCGCTGCCGCAATCTTCGCGCCAAGACTGATGGCCTGCGCTGAAGTGCTGCCTGGCACACCGAATTCGGCGTCGATTGCGATCAGCAACGGAATTTCGGTCTTCGCTGGCTGCGCCGAAAGCGCGAAGTTGAGGCCCCATATGAAAAACATCAGAGCAATTTTTTTCACATGGAACGTCCGGTCAGTGCCCGTCCTATGGCGCCGGATTGCGAAGTGGACAGACAAAACCAAATTTACACGAAAAGATATCACCCATCAATCGTTCTGCCCTATTGAACGACACTCATCGGGAGCCGACGGTAAGATTGCGTCAGGCGGTGCCTCTTGCCTAGCCCGCGTTGACTCCGTACAGGCCAGGCCAATCGCCTGTTACTTGCAACGATGTAGAGCTCGAAGAGAAGCCATCCGCGAGGCAGAGACAAAAAGTCATGCACAGCCTGACCGAGGTTGACAAGGCATTGGGTTTGAAGGTGTAGCGAACCAGCCGGAAGGTGAAAGAAGGAAATGAAGGCTATTTGCGACACGCACGAAGAACGCGCTGTGCAGTCTTGGGCTCGCAGGCACGCGACAGCAGCACGGCCCCAATCATCATTGCATATTCGCGGATCACGTCGTCGCGGATCGTGGCAGCTTCGCCGTCGGCCAGAGTGGAAAATTGTTCGACCAGCGAATTGAATCCTTCGCCGTAGACAGCCTGCAGCGCTTCGCCTGATCGCGCAACGTCGGCGCCCAGTGCCGGGAGGGGGCAGCCGAGCCCGGGATTCTCGACATGATCTTTGCCGAGATATAGCCTTTTGAACGCGGCCATGGTTTTCACGGTGTCGCCTGCGACTTGCAGTGGCTCCACGCGAGCCAGTTGCTGGGCAAAGCAAGCCTGCAATGCCTCGATCGCAAGCGCTTCTTTCGATGCGAAGTGCCGGTAGAACCCACCGTGGGTCATCCCCGCCGCCGCCATCAGATCGGCAACGCTGGTGCCGCCCAACCCCCGCTCTCGTAGCAGCCTAGCCGCACTGTCGACGATCTGCTGGTGGTTGAGATCCATGGTTTCCATCGTGACACGCATAGCTGCTCTCCAAGGTGCTTGACAATTTAGATTATACCCATCATCATTAAGATGACAATCATCATCTAAGCCATCAAAATGCGAATAAAACCGAAATTTACCAAGGCTCTTGTATCAGTAAGCGGTGCCACCTGTAAAACCGGCTTCGCCGTTGCCATTAAACGCCGGCAGGCCGTTTGATACACACATTTACATGTGTGCCATGGCTGTCGCCAATGCGGCGTGAGCCACAACCCGCGACCGTAGGCGAAGAACACAGTCCATTTCTCACTCAATCCCTTATGAAGGAACGCTATGAATACGCATGCCCCTGTTGAAACGCAAACCGCTGCGAACAACCCATCCCGCCTGCTGGCAACTATCGCCGCGCTGTGGGCGGGGGCGGTTGTCCTCTTATCAATCAGCGGCTTACTCGCTCGGATTCCGCCACCGGCAATTGCTGCGATTGTGGCCACTGGAATAGTGTTGCCCGCGATCTGGTACTACCGCTCGCTGCGTTTGCGCCGTTATGCCGAATTGATAGGCCATCAACGGATCATGGCGCTTCATACATGGCGTATCCCGGCCGCTTTGGTCTTTTTTTGGTACGGCGTACAGGGCGGACTGCCAACGGCGTTCTGGGTGCTGGCAGGGGTGGGCGATTTTATGGTCGGCGCTCTCGCGCTTTACTACCTGAGCGAACCTGAATCAATTGATAAATACCGGCGATTCCATCGATTCGGTCTGACAGACTTTGTCATCGCGGTGGGTACGGGACTCACGTTCACGCTTTTGAATGACCCTCGCATGGCGCTCATTACTACCTTGCCGATGGCGCTCATCCCGCTATATGGGGTGGGAATTTCAGGCGCCACGCACCTGATCGCATTCGACATGCTTAAGCGTGGTGTCGGACTGACGAACCGGCGCTGAACGTCGATGCAGATAGCGGTGTCGAACGGGCTATACAGAAGTTAGCCGAAATCGCGCTGAATTTCTTGCCAACCCAAATGTGCGATTCGACGCAAGGCTACCTTTTCGCCCTATTGTCCGCGCGTTTAACCCATATCAACGCCACGATCAGCAGCAATGAAGGTACCAACCCAAATACGATGTAGTTGCGGATCGAATCGCCGAGGTTGTCAAAATACGACTTGCCTTCGATCACGCGCAATGTTCTTCCCTGAAGCATGATGTTGGGCGCATTTTCGTTGAACCATACTTCTAGGCTCGTCTCGCGCGGATAGGCCGACTCTAGCGCGCTTTTTGAGCAACTCACATCGCCGCTGGTTAATGCGGCCGGCGCAAGGGTTTCGTCCTTACCGCGAATTGTGCCGCGGAGATAACAAGCTCCCTCGGAGCCCTTTGTCTGTTTATTTAACGAATGTTCAGCCGCAACGCGGGCTTCGAAGAAAACGTCCGTCACCATGAATGTCTCCAAGTGGTATGCATCTTTGTCGCGCCACACCCGCACATTGTGTGCAAAGGAAAGACTGGCAAGCACCGTGCCGAACCAAACAAGAGCACCTACGACAATGATCGCGATTCGAAGCATTTACGTCCCTCTGGTGATGTGGGTGTGCATATTGATCATATCAGGCTCAAAATCAAGTTGTTGGATTGAGTCGCGCGAAGAGTTGGATGACAGCCGGGTGTCAGTTCAATCCAGATTTGCGAACTAGAAAATTTTATGTCGTGCAATACATTCGTCGCTGCATAACCAGTCAAAACATGTTTTTTTGTCGAGCGCAATCTACCCGCCAAAACTGTCCTGATTACTCCGCGCAAAATGCAAATAGTTGCGATCTAATATCGCCTGTTTTTTCACCAATGGATCATCGCTCCCGCGCCGCCAAACGTCCCACCGCCGGCTATGATAATGATGCCTACAGCAGGGATCAGCGCGCCGAATCCCCAGGCAAAGAATTGGAAAGAGTCGCTGAGGAATTCTGGATTCAGGAACTCCAGACTCGCGGCAACCTTCTTCCCGGTGCGCTTTGGATTCACACCGCGCTTGCGGTCACGTGCCAATTTAATCCACTGCGCCAGCCCCGACCAAAGCATGGCCGCGAAGAACGCACCCACCAGCGTGACCGCGATGCGCGCGGGAATCGGGGCCACGCTCAATCCTTTAAGCACACTTTTAAAAGTTGTCGATTGCTTGCCCTGCAACTTGCGCCGCCAGACGTCCGTCAGATTCGGCGTGCCGTCGCGCGCAATCCCTTCTTCTACCTTGGCGAATACCGCCTTAAGCGAGGCGTCGAGGCCTGCATAGAGTTCGCCGCGTACGAACGCCGGCGCGAGTTGCGTTTCGAGAATGCGATGCGAATCTGCATCGGTGAGCGTGCCTTCGAGCCCGTAGCCGACCTCTAGCCGCGCGGTATGCTCCGCCATAAACACGAACAAGAAAGCGCCGGTATCGAAACCCTTGAAGCCGAGCGGCGTCCTTTCTGCAGTCTCGATGGAAAATCCCTCAAGCGTTTTGCCAGCCGGCACGCCTGGATAGATCGCCACGGCCACCTGTGCCGGTGTGGTGCCTTCGAACTTCTGCAGCGCGGCGGTGAGCTTTGCTGCTTCGTCCGGCTGCAGTACCTTCGACGTGTCGGTGAGATAGGTGAGGATCGGCCTGCCGTTTGCATCACCCTTGGGCGCGTTGGCGTGCGTGATCGCGCTAATAACGACCCATAAAAGTGTGAAGCCAAGGACGCACCAAACGAACGGCGGCACCTCGCCGCGGTCAATTGCCGCCGGAAGACGCGCCTGCTCGTCGGCAGGCACGCCGTTGTCGCCAAACGCGAGGTAGGCGATTGAAAGGGAAATCATCGACGTGAGCCACACCCAGTAGGCCGGCAGGTGCGCGAGCTCCGGAACAAGCAGCGCCACACTCGCGTCCAAAACCAAGAACGCAATCGCGAGGCCCTTCCATTGCGTGTTAAGTCGGCCGATGCTACCGAGGTAGATTGAATAAAGAAAACCAATAAGTGAAAACAGTGCGAGCGCAAGGACCGCTGCCTGCACGAAGCTAAGTCCGCCCTGCCATCCCGGCATGGACGTGCTCCAACCGATGGCGAGGCCGTACACATGCACCGCAGAAAGGTTGAACGGAAACGCGACGGGTGGGCTGGAGGAAACCGGGATGAGCAGGCTGGTGATGAGCAGCAGCCACGCGATGCCAAGCATCTTACGACGAGTCACGAAAGCGTTCTTAGAGGGGCTGTCAGCCATGGCTGGGGGAGGGCTTACATGAATTTCAAACAACCAATATTCATATTAACGTGGGTTAATAACGCGGGAGAAGGCAAGATTAAGTGCAGACGTAGGCGCAAAGGCCAGCATGATTAGTTTTACCTCTCCGGTGTGATTGAACATAGCCTACTCCCCGAATTTAGCGCCTGGCAAATTTCAAACTACGGCCCTTCTTGGGGTTCAACAGCGACCTATCAGCCGCCCGTAAACAACGCCGGTTTCGCGGGCGGCCATACAAATTATGTGCTTTCAAATCCACTCATTTAGAAGCAGCCACCGGCTGAAAATCGGGCGCGCCGGTGTTCCAAAGTACGAACGCAAACAAGTCCGCTATTTCTGCATTACGCTGCTCTGCGGTAGTAGTCACACCATGTCCGCCTTCAAACTCAACCCGCATCAACACCGGTTTGCCCGAGCTGGTGGCCGCCGCCATGCGCGCAAAAGATTTGTAAACAATCCAAGGCGCGACGCGATTGTCGTTGAGGCCCGCGGTAAACATTACGGCAGGGTATTTCTCGCCCGCCTTGATGTTATCGTAGGTGCTCATCGCCAGCAGTTGTTTGACGCCCTCAGCGGTTTTCACGCTGCCCATTTCCGCCTCGTGATTGGGTCCATTGCTCGATGCCTCGATAAAGCGCAAGGTATCGGTGACGCCGACCCGCACCAACGCCACCGCGAACAGGTCAGGGCGCTCAGTGATCGCGCGGCCAACAGCAACACCGCCCATGCTGGTGCCCTGAATCGCCAGTTTTTGTGAGGTGGTATAGCCACGCTGCACCAGTGTCTGGCCGCACGCGATCATGTCTTTCCAAGTATTGGCTTTGGTCGCACCGACGCCGGCCTGATACCAATCGCGCCCATAGGCACCGCCGCCGCGAGGCTTCACATCCACATAAATTCCGCCGCGCTGCAACCATGGATCAAGCTTGCGGTTGAAAAACGCCGGTTCTGCATAGCCATAGCCACCGTAACCATCGATCACTGTCGGATGCGAACCGTCTTTGACCAGCCCACGTTTGTAAATGACTGACATCGGCACCTCGACGCCATCATGGCTCGTGCAGGTGGATTCTTCGGCTACCCAGTCTTGCCCCACGTTGCTTGGGCTACTCGGAACGATGCCCGCGGCTACGACGGTGGGGGTTTTGGATTTTGCGTCGACGCGAAAAATTTGTGACTCACGTGTCCAGCCCTCCAGCTTGAACACCAGACCGGCCACATTTGGATCCGCGTCGAACATGGTGACCGCGCCTACAAACGGCAGTGCCACTTTTTCTGGCGAAGATGGTTTGCCGGTATGACGCAGACGATAGAGGTCAGTCACCGAACCTTCGCGCACCACAAAATAAACGCCATCGGCGGCGATGGTCATTTCATCAATGACGCCTTTTTGTTGCGGAACAACTTCAACCGCCGCAGCCGCTGGTTTATCCAAATCGTAGCGCATGATGCGATAGCGCGATGCGCCATTGAATGTGCGGGTGTAAAAATAATGGCCCAGCGTGCCGCCGCCAGTGACGTCCGCACTGACGCCAAATAATTCACGCCAACGGGTGGTGGTCGGGTCTTTTGCCAAATCAGCGGTCAGCGCAAACAAAGCGCGACCATTGCTGCCGATTCCTTCGGCCACCGAAGCCACTGTGTATTTAGCGCTGCTTGCGGGCTCAACGTAAACCCAATCTTTGGCGCGGATTTCCGGCCCGAATTTTTCACCAAATCCCATCAGTTTTTTATCGGCGCTCCCATCCAGCTTTCGAACATAAATTTGCATTTTGCCAAACGGGGTATCCGCATTTTCTGCGACCGGCTGCTGAATGTAGACCAGCGACTTTCCGTCCCGGTTCCAAAGCGCCAGTGTTTCGCCCCAAATACGCGGTACAGCGGGCAAAATTTGCTTGCCGGTCTTGGTGCTGATGATCTGCAATTCACCCAGCTCGGCATCCGCCTTGGCAATCACGGTTGCAATGAATTCGCCATTTGGCGAGACGGCAAAATTGTTGATTGAATAATTGGTGCCCGTGGATTTTTTCCATTCTTCTGGATCAAGCAGCAGCCGTTCCTTACCCGCGACCGATTCGCGCATGTACAGCTTGGTGAAATTTTCGCCAGGCATGCGCTTCAAATAAAACCATTGACCGCGCGGCGTGACTTGCAACCTCCGAATTGCGGGTGATTGGTCAGCATCCAGCGCGTTGATGCGTTCGCGCATGGCCTTAAGGCCGGGCAGCTGATCGAGTTGACTACGCGTGTAGTCGGCGTTCCCCTTCGCCCATGCTTGGGTCGCAGGTGCCGCCCGATCTTCCAAGGAGCGATACGGGTCGGCCACTTTCGTGCCGAAATAATCGGTGACGAGATCACCCAGGACTGCCTTTGGTGGAATAGGCGGTGAGGTCTGCGCGTGACTGATCGACGAAATGAAGTTAATAGCCGCAAAGGTCGCGATGGTTTGGATGGCAAAACGCCGCAAGCGCGCTGAGGAATTTGATTGATTCACAGTGTCCCTTTGAAGGTGTCGCATGAGATTGCTAAAGGTAGATGAAATGCAAACCGCATCTAAGTGGCTTGAAGTATCACAGAACGGAAACTTAGTGAATAGACGCAAAGCCGCAATCTGCATACCCTGATTGAGGGATGGCGGGAGCGTGTAGCGCAGCGGTCGGCCTTATCTCTCGAAGCACCGTTAGCGTTACAACCGTGGCTCCGAGCTATCGGCACCATATTCCGCGGGCATCTCCGAGCAAAAGAGCCCCAAACTGCCTACTGATATTAGAGTTTTAAGTGCAGCGCTGATCGTTTATATATCTTGCATAGTGGAATTTATTCCGATATCGTGGAGCCATGTTAATTTTAGAAAACGACATCAATACCCGTATCGCCAATCGCGTCAGCGCGTGGCGCGCCGAGCGAGGGTTGACGCTGGATGAACTCGCGGCCCGATGCGATGTGAGCCGCTCGATGATTTCGTTAATCGAGCGTGGTGAAAGCAGCCCGACTGCGGTTGTGCTGGAAAAAGTAGCGACCGGCTTGGGGGTAACGCTGGCGTCGCTGTTTGAGGCGGATCGCGTCGACGGACAACCGTTGGTGCGGCGCGGCGATCAGCTGTCTTGGCGCGACCCGGCATCAGGTTATGTCCGCCGCAATATTTCACCGCCCGATTTTCGTTCTTCGATTCAAATTGTAGAGGTCATGTTTCCGCCGCGCGCAAAGGTGGCCTATGAGACCAGCGCGCGTGAGGTGCGGGTAGATCAGCAAATCTGGATGCTGGAAGGCGCGATCAATATTTTATGGGGCGATACGGAATATGTATTGAAGGAGGGCGATTGCCTCGCCATGCAGCTTGATCGACCCACCGCATTCAGCAATCCACATCGCAAAACAGCGCGCTATATGGTGGCGATTACGACCAATTATTTTGTCAAGAATTAGCGCCCTGCTTGGGTGTGAGGAGTAGGCGTGGCTGAGAAATTAATTGTTCAACGGCTGGAATCCATTGATGACGCATTTAGTATCGCGGGTCTTGCCGAGGTATTGATGGACTGCGTCGAAGGCGGCGCATCGGTGAGTTTCATGCATCCGCTATCGCGCAGCCACGCAGAAAGGTTTTGGCGCGGTTTGGCGGCGGATGTCGCGGGGGGCAGGCGAATTTTGCTGGTCGCAAAAGATGATGACGGCGCGATTATTGGCACTGTGCAGGCAGTGCTCAGCCAACCTGACAACCAGCCGCATCGTGCGGATATTGCCAAAATGCTGGTGCATCGCCGCGCGCGTCGCGCGGGCATTGGTGCAGAACTGATGCGCGCTGTCGAAGCCGCGGCAGCAACGGCAGGCAAAACATTGTTGGTGCTGGATACGGTCACGGGCGGTGATGCCGAGCGCTTGTATACAAAACTCGATTGGCAGGTGTGCGGACAAATTCCTGACTATGCTTTGTGGCCAAAAGGCGGGCTGTGTAGCACCACTATTTTTTATAAGCGGTTGCCGGTCGGCGGATCAATCTAGCCATCGGTGATGTGGAAATCGCAGGCCCGCCTGCAGCTCGATGATCAACAAATTTAAGGTTGGGTTTGCGCAGCGCAAGCGGTGCTGGGCATAATCTGTGCTGTCAATTTTCATCTGCACAATTCCTGGATAGGATAGTCTCCCCCAATGCTTGACACCAACGCTCGAAAATATATTCAGCCGCTGCTCGATGCCATTGCGAACGGCTGTCGGCGCGCGGGAATGAGCGCGAATACCCTGACGGTGATTGGCATGCTGGTCGGCGTGGCGGCCGCGGGATTAGTTGCGGCGGGATTTTTTATTAGCGGTTTTGTGGTGCTATGGTTATCGGGATTGATTGATGCGGCTGATGGCACGCTGGCGCGGTTGACCAAGCCAAGCCCGCTCGGCGCAATTTTGGATATTACGTTTGATCGTGTCGTCGAAATCTCGATGATTGCGGCGCTTGCCATTCGTTTTGCAGACGCTCGATTTGAGTTGCTGTTGCTCGCGGGCATCATCGCGATTGCGATGTCGTTATTTCTATCGATTGCCGCAGCCGTGGCCAATACCTCGGTGAAATCATTTCACTACGCGCCGGGACTGGGCGAACGTACGGAAGCATTTCTCTGCTTCTCGCTGATGATCTTGGATCACACCCGACTTATTCTGTGGACGTGGGTTTTTATCGGCGTGATTGGCTTCACCATGCTTCAGCGCGTTTATCATGCGCGCCGAATGTTAACAGCGAACTGAAATCGTCAGAGTACGTTTTGCAGATCAGTCGCTAGCATAGGCGGGCATCTTGACGCTAAAAGTGCCCGCGACGCCCGCCAATATTGGACTTTTAATTCTCAATCCGGTGTTAACAGTAAGCGTTAATCATCGGCAGCGACTGTGTGGGGGTGCGTCGTGGCTGGTGGCCTTAACGTATTACTTTCCGCGTTTGAATGTGAAGTCTGATGCTCGCCAGGACGCTTATTCCACATCTGCTTCACAAAATGCTCGAGGTCATCCACATAGGTATAAACGGCAGGCACAACCACCAGCGAAAGCACCGTGGACGTGATCAGGCCGCCAATTACCGCCACGGCCATCGGCGAGCGAAACGACGGGTCTGCGCCGAAGCCGAGCGCAATCGGCAACATACCGAAGCCCATCGCCAGCGTGGTCATGACGATTGGTCGCGCGCGTTTGTGACAGGCGTCGATCAAGGCATCGAAACGATTCATGCCCATATCGCGGCGCGCCATGATCACGTAATCGACCAGCAAAATTGAATTTTTCGTGGCCACACCCATCAGCATCAACAGCCCGATCAGCGACGGCATCGAGAAGCTTTTGCCGGTCACCAGCAGCAAAATAAATGCGCCGCCGATCGACAGCGGCAGTGCCGCCAAAATCGTGAACGGCTGCATGAAGTCTTTGAACAGCAACACCAGCACCGCAAAAATGCACAGCACGCCGATCAGCATCGCCAGCCCGAAACTGCTGAACAATTCCGCCATCATTTGAGCATCACCGAGCTCGGCGATTTTGACCCCTGGCGGGAGCGAAGTCAGGGTCGGCAGCTTTAACGCTTCAGCATAGACATCACCCAGTTCGCGCACGCCCAGTTCAATATCAAAGGTAATTTGGCGGCTTCGATCCAGCCTATCAATCTGCGCGGGACCGCTGTCCATGCTCACATCAGCGATATTAGCGAGCATGACCGAGCCATTTTTAGCCGGGACTTGCAGGCGCTGGATCGCGGCAAGATCGGCACGCATCGCTTGCGGTAGCTTGACGCGGATCGGCACCTGCCGTTCGCTCAAATTGAACTTCGGCAAATTTTGGTCATAGTCTCCCGCCGTCGCGACGCGTACGGTTTCACCAATCGATGCCGCCGTCACGCCCATATCCGCGGCGCGCGCAAAATCAGGCCGCACAATAATTTCCGGGCGCACCAGACTCGCGCTCGACGTCACATTGCCGACGCCCTGCAAGGTCCGCAGATCACGTTCGAGCGTTCGCGCGGTCGCCTGCAGCGTTACCGGGTCTTCGCTCTGGATCACCAGCTGCATTTTGCTGCCCGTGTCCTGCGGGCCGACGGTGATGCGCACGCCCGGCTGCGACGCCAATTGTTGGCGCAGCGCAACCTCAACATCTTGCTGACTGCTGCCGCGCACGACGCGGTCTGAACGCTTGGTCATCGTGACGGTGAGTGCCGCTTTGCGCGCTTCGGCCGAAACGCCTTTGGCAAAAGCATCGCCCGATACACCGCCACCAACCGAGCTGAAAATATGCCTTACGTCTTTATTTTCCATCGCAACCATGCGGGCCCGTTCGGCAGCGTCCCACGTCTCTTGCAGGTTGCTGCCTGGCGGCAATTCAATGTTGATGATTGTCTGCGCGCGGTCGGCTGCCGGCACGAATCCTTTCGGTAACAAGGGAATCAGCGCGAGTGAACCCATAAAGAAAATCGCCGAGGCAATCGCCGTTGTATTGCGATGACGGATACACCACGCCACCCAGCCCAGATAGCGCGTCATCATCTTGCTGTCTTTGTCTTTGTCCTCGGGGTCGCCGTCCTTGTGCTTTTTGTTTTTCGTGATGTAGGCTGCCATCATCGGCGTCAGCAATCGTGCCACCAGCAACGACGCAAAAATGGCAAATACGGCGGTCCAGCCAAATTGTTTGAAAAATTTACCCGCAATGCCGGACATGAACGCCGTCGGCAAAAATACCGCGATCAGGGCAAACGTGGTGGCAATCACCGCCAGCCCGATTTCATCCGCGGCTTCCATGGCGGCCTGATACGGGGTCTTGCCCATGCGCATGTGGCGGTTGATATTTTCGATTTCAACAATGGCGTCATCCACCAAAATGCCCACCACCAAGGCGAGCGCCAACAGGGTGACCGTATTCAGCGTAAAGCCGAAATAGAACATGCCTAGAAATGTCGGGAATATAGAGAGTGGCAGGGCAGTTGCCGCCACCAAGGTAGAGCGCCAATCGCGCAAGAAATACCAGACCACAATCACCGCCAACAGCGCGCCTTCCAACAACAAAACCATCGAGCCGCTGAAGTTTTCCTCAACCGGCCAGATGTTGTCGATGGCTTCAACAATTTTTAGATTCGGATGCGCGATGCTCAATTCGGCGACGGCTTTGCGCACTTGCTCAGCGACCGCGAGCTCGCTCGCGCCTTTGGTGCGGGTGACCTCAAACGCGATCACCGGTTGGCCCTGATCCAGCGCCAGCGAGCGTCTCTCGGCAATGGTATCAGTCACCGTCGCGACCTGATCGAGGCGAATGCGGCGACCGTCGGCCAGCGGCATTTCCAGCGCGGATAAATCGGCCACGGTTTTAACGGTGGCAATCGTACGCACGGCCTGTTCCGCGCCGCCCACATCACCGCGTCCACCGGGCACTTCCTGCTGGACGCGCCGCAGCTGCTGCGAGACATCAGCCGCGGTCACACCGAGCGAGGTCATTTTCTCGGTATTCAACTCAACCCGAATTTCACGCGATACGCCACCAATGCGCGCCACTCGTCCCACCCCTTGCGCGGCCAGAATGCGTTTGGTGACGGCGTTATCTACCAGCCATGAAATCGCCTCTTCGTCGAGCGCACCTGCCTGCGCGACCGACACCACATAAGTCAAAATCGGCTTGCCGGAGGTAGTCGCTTTCGATACCACCGGGTCGCGCATTTCGCCGGGCAAATCGGCGCGCACCTGGCTCACCGCATCGCGCACCTCATTGCTGGCTTCGGCCGCATTTTTTTCCAGAATAAATTCAACATTAATCGAGACTGCGCCATCGAGAATGTTGGTGTAGATGTGTTTTACGCCCTGAAGCGGCGCAACTGCGTTTTCAATTTTGCGTGCGACTTCCGTTTCAAGCTGCGCGGGGGCGGCACCCGGCAGGCTCGCGCTCACCGTGATCACAGGCAGCTCAATATCCGGAAAATCCTGTACGCCGGTCATTTTGAAACTCGCCACACCGGCGAGCGTAAGCAGGATAAAA
>JBBRFJ010000025.1:0-30708 GCA_038224475.1 Burkholderiales bacterium | reverse complement strand
TACTTGCCATGTTTATGCTCCTTTGCCGTCTTCGCCGATGACCAAAGTTTTGTCGTCAGCAAACATATATTGCGGCACCGCCAGATTAAGGGGGGCGGGCATGCCCTTGAAAACGCGACCTGCGAGGTCAAATTTTGATTGGTGGCAGGGGCAGAAGAAACCGCCCGGCCATTCCGCGCCAAGATCGGCAGCGGCGATATCCTTCCGATAGGTGGGTGAGCAGCCCAAGTGGGTACACACACCTTTGACCACAAACCATTCGTCCTTAATCGCTCGCCCAACGTTTTTTGCATAGGCAGGCTGCTTGGACGAGTCTGATTTTGGGTCAGCAAGCAATGCGTCGTTTTTACCGAGCTGGGTCACCATTTCGGGCGTGCGGCGAATAATCCAATGCGGCGCGCCGCGGAATTCAACCGTCAGCTGCTGGCCCGGCTCAATAGCAGAAAGATTCACGGGCACGGAAGCGCCAGCTGCAATGGCGCGGGCAGAAGGCTTCATGCTAGTCAAAAGGGGAATGGCGACTGCCGCAGCGGCACCAGCACCCACTACAGAAGTCCCTGCGATTAATAGTCGGCGTTTTTTAGGATCGACTTGGTCGAGAACGATTGCACTCATAATAAATTTTCGCTATTTAACGGGAAGGAGAAGTTACTACAGACAAACCTACAGCGGACAACTTGAAGCCATACCGACATTTTACCGGATCGCAGCAATAAACTTAAGCCCCCGCGGCGTTTATAACAATGTCAATACGCAATTCGGCCCCAGTTTGGGGAAACGTTACGTACTTACCAGCCTAAAATTGAGGTCAATAATTGCTAATCGGCTACTTCTGACGACAAACTTACATCCAAGTTGCAAAGGTTGACACTGACTTTAAGAGCCGTCTACATTAGACCCGTTCTAACATTTCATGAAATAAAATCACATCGAAGGGGTCAAAAATGAGCGTGGTGTCGGAATTCAAGGAATTCGCGGTAAAAGGTAATGTGATGGATCTTGCGGTCGGTGTCATTATTGGCGGCGCGTTTGGAAAAATTGTTGATTCCGTGGTGGGCGATTTAATCATGCCGATCATCGGTAAAGTGACAGGCGGCCTCGATTTCAGCAATATGTTTATCGGTTTGAATAATCAGGCGGCGGGCATGACGCTGGTCGAAGCAAAAAAGGCTGGAGCCGTGTTTGCGTACGGGAGCTTCATCACTGCCGTGATTCAATTCGCGATTCTTGCTTTCATTATTTTTCTGATGGTGAAGCAGATGAACAAGCTTAAAAGCGCGGTGCCGCCTGCCGCTACGCCGGAAGACGTTGTTTTACTGCGTGAAATTCGCGATTCGCTGAAGAAATAACGTTTGAACGCCATGGTCTGCGAGTATCGTCGGAAATAACGGGGCACTGTTGTTGATCAACAATTGTTCCCGTTGTTTTTTAGGTGGGTCGCCCCCATACTAAAATTTATCCAATTTTTAGAAATACCTTGCCCACACTATGCGTCGCCTCTGGTTAATATTTGCTGAATTCGTCACCGTCACACTCGCACTGGTGTTTGTCGTCACGCTGATTCGGCCTGATTGGAATCCGTGGCGCAAAAATGTTGTTGAAATTCGAGAGTCAGCGGCTCCCGGTGGCTTACTGAACGTCACCAACCCAAGTGGGGCCCGAAATACCTACAGTGACGCCGCGAAAAAAGCCATGATTTCGGTGGTGAACGTGTCTACGTCCCGCGACGCCAAATTACCGGCGGGTCACCCCCTCACTAATGACCCGCTATTTCGCCGCTTTTTTGGCCAACCTGAGGATCAAGATGATCCCGGCCAAAGCGAAGCGCAGGCCAGCCTTGGCTCGGGTGTCATTGTCAACGCAGACGATAAAGGCGGGTATGTACTCACTAACGATCATGTGGTGAGCGGGTCAGCAGAAATCAAAATTTCGTTTGCCGATGGCCGCGTGATGACCGGCAAAGTCGTTGGCACAGATCCCGAAAGCGACTTGGCGGTATTGCGCGTTGAAGGTAAGGGACTTACGCCGATTACATTTGGTCAATCCGAAAAAGCCGCAGTCGGCGATATTGTATTAGCGGTAGGCGACCCATTCGGCGTAGGCCAAACCGTCACCATGGGGATTGTGAGCGCACTGGGGCGCAACCGATTAGGCATAAATAACTACGAAAATTTTATTCAGACCGATGCAGCCATCAACCCAGGCAATTCCGGCGGCGCGTTGGTTGATGTGAATGGCAATCTGATCGGCATTAATAGTGTCATTTATTCACGCACCGGAGGTTCACTCGGTATTGGCTTCGCGATTCCGGTGTCAATGGCCAAGGACATCATGGAGCAAATCATTGCGGAAGGCTCGGTGACCCGCGGGTTCGTTGGTGTCAGCCAGCAGGACATCACGCCAGAATTGGCCGAGTCGCTACGTCTGCCCGAAGCGCGAGGCGTGTTGGTGTCTAACGTGACCCGCGCCAGTCCTGCCGAAAAAGCGGGGCTAAAATCCGGCGACGTCATCACCGCCATTAACGATAAACCCATTCAGGACAGCAAAGCTGCCATGACCATGATTGCATCTTTGAAACCCGGCTCTGATGCAAAATTCAGCCTGATTCGCAGTCAAAAAGAAGTCATGGTTAATGTGACCATCGGTAAACGCCCCAAACTGACGCGACAAAGTGTCAAGGAATAAAAGATCCAAACCCTAGCATTGACGACCACTTTGGGATATTTATGCTTTGAGAGGCCCGTTGATAGTGGTGTTTGTAGAAGATACGCATGACCAAACATTCTGAGACACCAGCAACCGTTGTGCTGAAACAACACCACGTTGAATATAGCGAATACATTTACGACTACGTTGAGCATGGCGGCACAGCGGTATCGTCTTTGTCATTGGGCGTGGATGAGCATCATGTGGTGAAAACGCTTATCTTTGAAGATGATGCTAAAAAGCCGCTGTGCGTACTGATGCATGGTGATCGAAAAGTCTCTACCAAGGAGCTGGCACGGCAAATCGGTGCGAAGCGCGTCGCACCTTGTAAACCAGAGGACGCCACGCGACATTCCGGCTACCAAGTAGGTGGCTGTTCTCCGTTTGGACTGCGGAAGCCGATGCCGGTCTACATTGAAAAAACTATTCTTGATTTGGAAAAGGTTTTAATCAATGGTGGCAAGCGCGGCTTCTTGGTGGGGTTGACGCCGCAAGAAATCAATCGGGTCGCGCAGCCGGTCGTGGTCACCGTAGCGCTCGTTGACTAGGGTTCGTGAATTATCGCTCGCTGATGAGTGCCGAATAAGCATCACGGGCGTCTTAGTTTCAGTTTTTAAATAAATCGCCGGGCGGAGTAGCGCTGCCGTCACCCAACGTTCTTATCATTTGCACGCTATCCAGCCAGCGCCCGAATTTATAACCGATGCCATTGAAGCGCCCCACGTGCTGAAAGCCACAGCGCTCGTGCAGCGCAATCGAGCCGACATTTTCGCTGTCGCCTATCACCGCAATCATCTGCCGAAATCCCAATTTTTCGCATTCGGCTATCACGGTGCTAAGCAAACGTTTGCCGATGCCGCAACCGCGCAATTCTTCGACAACGTAGACGGAATCCTCCACCACAAATCGATAACCGATGCGCGCCCGATAGCTGCTCGCATAGGCATAGCCCACCAAACGCCCGCCAGATTCCGCCACGAAATACGGGAAACCGTTGGCAATTACCGCATGGCGGCGCTTGCCCATTTCTTCCACGCTAGGCGGCTCGTATTCCCACGACGCTGTGCCGCTCTCAACACTGCGACCATAGATTGCTGCGATGGCGGGGACATCGCTATCAACGGAGGGTCGAATGGTTATCGGCTTAGCAGTGGGCATGCAAAGACCTGTGATTGAATGTCAATGGTGCGCATGTGGCCGAAAGTGGCGCGATGTTTAACTAATTTTTCCCTCGGCCGGAGAGCTGGCGCTGCCTTGGTAAACCTTCTTCGGCATCCGTCCTGCAAGGTAGGCCTCACGACCCGCTTCAACAGCTTTTTTCATGGCGCTCGCCATTAATACGGGGTTTTTCGCTTTTGCAATTGCGGTATTCATGAGCACGCCATCGCAGCCCAGTTCCATCGCGATAGCTGCATCCGAGGCGGTGCCAATGCCAGCATCAACCAACACGGGAACCGTCGCACGATCCAAAATGATGTCCAAATTCCACGGGTTCAAAATACCCATACCCGAGCCGATCAGCGACGCCAGCGGCATCACCGCCACACAACCGATTTCCTCCAGCATCTTGGCTTGAATCGGATCATCCGTGCAATACACCATCACCTGAAAACCGTCAGCGACCAATTCTTTGGCGGCGATCAGTGTCTCAGGCATATTCGGAAAAAGTGTGGCGTCATCGGCCAATACTTCGAGCTTCACCAATGCATGCCCGTCGAGCAATTCACGAGCCAGGCGCAGCGTGCGCACAGCTTCCCTGGCGTTGTAGCAGCCGGCGGTATTGGGCAGAATCGTGAATTTCGACGGCGGCAATACTTCCAGCAGGCTTGGCTCATTCGCGTTCTGACCAATATTGACGCGCCGGATCGCGACCGTGACAATCTCGGCACCGCTCATGACAATCGCGTCGCGAGTCTCGTTGAAGTCGCGATATTTACCGGTACCCACAAGCAAGCGGGATGTGTATTGCTTACCGGCGATAATTAATTTTTCGGTATTGCGTGGCATTGCGTTTCCTTATGTTGCTGACTACCATCCCCGTTCGGCGTTTAGCGATCATCCACCGCCCACCGCAATCACAATTTCGAGCCTGTCGCCATCTTCAACTTCAACGCTGGCGAGTTGTGATTTAGGCACGATTTCGCCGTTGCGTTCAACTGCAAATCGCTTTCCCGCGAGTGGCAGCTCGGCTATTAGCGCAGCCACCGTAGTGACTGCATCAAGCGTTCTGGTTTCGCCGTTGAATTGGATATTGAGTGGCATGGAAAAGCTATATGGAAGAATGACCTGAAAAAGATGAAAATGCCTCGGAAGCGCAAAAAGCACCTCAAGAAAAATAGTAGCACGGCTCAAGCCCGTCTCTCTGGGCTGTTATGCGGGCTGGGGCCTTAACTTACAGCCCCCAGCCCACAATCCACGAAAGCGTCGAATGAATCAAAATATCCATTCCAAGAACCTGACCATCGTCGCAGCAACTTGGGCAATGGGTCTGATAGCGTCGGGATATGCACCGGCTGATCGCCTTACGTGGTTGCTGGAAGTGTTTCCCGCGGTCATCGCGTTTGCGTTTATGTGGCCGACGCGCAAATCGTTTCCGCTCACACCGATGTTGTATGCGCTGATCGCGATCCACGGCCTGATTTTAATGCTCGGTGGTGCCTACACCTATGCGAAAGTCCCATTCGGATTCTGGATGCAGGATTGGTTTGGTTTCGCCCGCAATAACTACGACAAGATTGGCCATTTTGCGCAGGGCTTTGTGCCCGCCATAGCCGCGCGCGAGCTGCTGATCCGCAAATTCAACGTGCGTCAACGTCGGCTCGTGCCCTTTTTATGCATCTCGATTTGCCTCGGCATTTCCGCGTTTTATGAAATTATTGAATGGTGGAGTGCATTGGCGATGGGCCAGGGAGCGGATGATTTTCTAGGCACCCAAGGCGACATCTGGGACACGCAGTCCGACATGTTTTTCGCCCTCATCGGCGCGACGGCGGCCTTATCGGTGCTGACGCGTTGGCACGATTCGCAGATTCGCGAAATGTGATTGGCGCGCCCTCGCAGTTTTAAAAACTACATGCCCTTGAATAAATGCGCGTAGCCGCGGCTCACCGGCAGTTCGGCTTTCACGTCGTTTAATTTCACCATCGTGTGGCCCATGATGTCGCGCTTGCTGCCGATAATGGCATTTACATTAACAATCGTGGAGCGATGAATTTGCCAGAATTCATCGGGGTTTAATTGGGCTTGGAGTTCGGCCAAGGGAGTGCGGATCAATGATTCACCTTCTTTGGTATAGACACTTACATATTTATCCTGCGCCTGAAAATACAGCACTTCATCGACTGGAATCTGCTTGGTCAGTTCGCCGACCGAGGCGCGAATAAAGCGCAAATAGCTAGACCTCGCCGCAGGCAACACCGTCGATAGTGTTTTGAGTAATTGGTTGATGTCTTGTGGCATTTCGTTGGCGGCGAGCTTGTCTTTGAGCCGTGAAATCGCGCGCGTCAGACGTTCATCGGTGACCGGTTTGAGCAAGTAATCCACGGCCTGCTTATCGAACGCATCTACCGCATATTGATCGTAGGCGGTGACAAATACCACGCGGGTTTTAGCATCAATGCGTCCAGCGACTTCAATCCCGGTGAGGCCGGGCATGCGAATATCGAGAAACACCATATTGGGCGCGTGGTCGTCAATCAAACGCAGCGCCTCAGGGCCGTTGGCGGCCAAGGCTAGCACATTTAATTCTGGCCAAAGGGCGGCCAAACGGTCTTTTAGAAATTGAGAGAGGTGGAGTTCGTCATCAGCGATGATAGCGGTAGGGTTCATTTTCAGTAGTTTTTAGTTGAGTAGATTCTGTATCAGCTCCCGCGCCCATGCAGGGGCTTGGGCGCTCGCAGGCGCGACGCACGCGTCGCGAATTCCCCGCTCACGTGTCATCAGCGATGATAGCGGTAGGGTTCATTTTCAGTAGTTTTTAGTTGAGTAGATTCTGTATCAGCTCCCGCGCCCATGCAGGGGCTTGGGCGCTCGCAGGCGCGACGCATGCGTCGCGAATTCCCCGCTCACGTGTCATCAGCGATGATAGCGGTAGGGTTCATTGTCATTGATTTAAGGGGAATCGTAGGTCACGTTACGAAGCTACGTGACAAAAATGTTCGGCAATATAAGGGGCGCAATAAAAATTGCATCGCCTTTATAGGCGGGCATCAGCAAGCATTTATGCGTCGACTGCCGCACCCGTGCTAGCGTTTCATTTCGCACTAAACGCAATCGTAATCCGTGTGCCACACGGCTTATTCTCTTCGATACTCACGGAACCCGCATCGCCGTAAAGCTGCTTTATCCGCTCACGAACATTCTTAAGTCCAATCCCGTTTGAGCCTGAATCTTTAAATCCCAAGCCGGTATCAGCAACCGTGATGGCGATCTGCTCACCAACGCGTCTAGCCGTAATGGACACCTCGCCACCTTCCATTTTGGGTTCGAGACCATGCTTTATTGCGTTCTCGACCAGTGGTTGTAACAGCATCGGTGGTATTGATACATCGCGCAAATCATCCGGCAAATCAATATGTACTATGAGCCGCTCTCCCATGCGAATTTGCAGAATCGAGAGAAATGTTTTCATCATCTCTACATCCGCACCCAGCGTGGTTTCTTTCTCACGGGTGGCGGCCAAGGTCGCTCGTAAATAGGCGATAAATTGCTCCAACATCTGCTTCGCCTGGTCCGGCTGGGAGTGAATCAGGCCGGTCACATTGGCGAGGGTATTGAATAAAAAATGCGGCTCGATTTGCGCCTGCAATGCTCGCAATGAGGCTTCTGACGTGGCCCGTACGGCGGCCTCGGTCCGTTCGCGTTCCTCAGCCAGCGAAATCTGCACCGTCAACTCTTCCGCACGGCGACGCCAAACAATAGTGAGCACCATCGAGATGGTAAACGACAACACGAACGAGGTGGTCAACTGGCTGCGGGTACCGAGCCATTGGCGGATGTCCGCATTGCCCGGGAAAAACGACACCAAAAACATTGATGCCGTCACCACACCCATCCCCACTACGGTGTAGAACAACGCGATGATCATAAACGACTGGCGATTTATGATGCGCGTAAGCGGGCCTATCGCTTCGAAAATCCCCCAAAACGCGAAGCCAATGACATTCGAGATGAGTAGATTCTGCTGAATAATTTCGCCGAGCTTTGGCCATAACTTCTCGGGGCTATTAAAAATAAATGCTAGCAATGTAAACGCCACTGCAAATAAGGCATTGAGAATCAGTGTGTAGATCAAATTTCTGACGAAACTGCGCGGCCAGCGACGGAAAAAATGAATCACCTCCAGCGGGTGAAAATGTTCCCCACTGGTAAAGCTGGCTAACGCTTCTTCAGCCTTGCTACGTGCAGTGTTGCTCGCTACATTTTTATTGGCGGCCGTTTTGTTCATAGCAATCGTATTCATATTCGAGCTTTCAGTTTAGCGAGCTTCAACAAAGCTTTTAAGAATAAATTATGCGGACGCTTGGTTTTTTACAAACGGTTTTACTTCCGCCAGAGTACGTTTTGTCGCCTCTGGCTGACCGCGATTCTGCCACCAGCGATAGACGAAATAGCCAATCGCCGCCACACCCACCGTCAGCACCAGCGTTTTAAGGGCGCGTGCCCAAACGGCAATCAAACCGATCGCCATGCCAAACGCCACCCACTGCACCCACCAAACACCGGGAGAGGTGAAGTAATTAATAAAGGCGCAGAGCCCCACCACATAAATCATGCGGAACGGGTAGGTGATCGCTGCAGTCAGATTAGTGACAACATTAAGTGGGTTCATATGGGCTCCTTGGGGTGGTGGATTAAATAACGTAAAGCCAGTGTAAGTTTGAAAATTGGGTGACTTGTTGAACTTGCGATGAGTGGCAGATCATGAAGCGCCAAACGCAGAAAACCCGCGCGAATGGCACCCGTTTTATCTAACCTCGCTTATGCCGCATAAAAATTGCCGTGAAAGCAAAGCGGCATCCAGTAAGGCAGCCGGGCAATCGCAACCGGTCCATCAGCAAGATTGAGCGCGTCAAACACAGTCGCAAAGGTGTGCTGGCGGCTTTGATCAAAACCAACACCGATCAGCCAGCCCTCGCCTTCCCTCGTAGAACCCGGCTTGGGCACGAGGACGTGTTCCTCCAGCTGCACACTGTCGCCAAACGAATACCGGTCCGTTTTGCCAGTCTCAGTATCGACACGCAATACGCTATTGAACCGCGAGGAAGGATCGTTGCCCACATACGAGGGATAGAAAACCAAACGATTTCGCAGCGCAACAAAACGCGGATCGATGCGGGGAAACTCCACCAATTCGCTGCGCGCTTCCATCGAGCACTGGCGCTTGTTCAAATCAATTTTCATGAAACATGCATTCGATGCCGCAGACGCCACTGACTCACCGCGCATTAGCCGTGGCATGTAATCACTCATGATGTCGAGGTTGTCGCTCTTCACGAAATCAACGCGGATCACATCATTCATTTCCCATGCATTACCAAAGTGGAACACCATAAACGCAGGCATTTCCATTAGGGTCTGTTTGGTAAAGTCAGCTTTTTCAACCACCAAAACTTTGACGCTTTCTTGCGGGTTCCAGCGTAATGACTCGCCGAAACTTCCGCCTGCTTTAAGTACGTCGCGATCCATGGTTACGGGCGCCAACAGAAAAATAATATGCTTTTGCGACACCGCGAAATCATGCACCATCGCCGATGGGGGCGAATCCAGGAGGTGGTAGCGCAGCATTTCTCCCGCAGCAGACAGGTGATACAAAACAATTTTGCCAAATCCGGCCGTGCCGAAATTCCACATCGTGCCGTCCGCTTCAACTTTCGGATGAGCCGAGAACGGCATCGCTTTTAGCTCAGGTTTCCATGTAACCGGGCCACGCGTGGCCAGCGTTTGCGGATCAAGATCGTATGCTGAACCACCTTCCCACATCGCCAGTAGCCTATCGCCCAATCGCACCACGTTGGTGTTGGCGGTATTGACCGAATCGCTATTTTTTACGGGTCGCTTCGCTTTGATGGCGGTGCCGAAGGAAGGCATTAAAAACTCACCCGCTTCTGACTCGGCCATGAACTTTTCAGTGCGGACAAATTTGGCTTGATGCGACACACCCTTGTCGGTAAATCGCCACGCGTTGAGCAATCCATCACCGTCAAACCAATGTTGGTAACGCTGACCACCGCGCTCAAACAGCCCCGGCCCGTTGCGATAGAAAACACCACGTAACGCAGCCGGAATTTTTCCCTCCACCGCCACGTTGTCGCACGCAACATCCTGACCTGCAAAGCCGCGAAATGGGGTGAGGCGCGGGTTGTTGGCAAATAATGATTTGGGGGTTATGACCTCAGCTGCCGCGCCACCTGCACTGAATAAGAAAGGTACGGCGGCAGCAGCGCTGGCGGAACCCAGAAATGAGCGACGATCCATAGTGACCCCGCGCTATTTCAAATTAAGGGTGACGGTTTTCTTTTCTGCATCCAACTTGAACTTGGCCTGCTCGAACGTGGGTGGTCCAAAATTACCCATCGCGTCATTCGAAAAACCATAAGGCTCAATCGGCATGCCGGCTACGTTGGTATCAAACTTACCGTTGCCGTTTTCATCATGGTGAATGGAGATGGCATATTCGCCAGCGGGGAGATCCTTGAATTCATAAATCACGACATCTTTGGCAGCCGGTGTGCCTATGTTTTTCAGGCCTTTTTTCATCCAACCTTCGGATTTATCGTAAAGCGCAATGAAAACCTGCCCGTTTGAACTGGCCAAGCCTTTAATTTCAACGGTTAAATCTGCGGCAAAAGCTGTGGTGGAGGCGGTGATGGTGGCTACGGTGGCGATGGCCATTGCCGCCGCGAGGTTGGAGAACTTCATATCGGTGCTCCCTTTGCTTAGTTTGGTGGGTGGAGACCAAACTTTGCCAAGGCGCAAACGTGTGCGGGAGCAGATTGCGATGAACGGGTAAAAATCGGCGCGAGTGGCGCCCACGACGCGCGAAAAGTATTTACAGCGCGGTGCGCAAATCCCAAAGCTCAGGAAATAGCCGGACACCCACCATGTCGCGCAGATAGCCGACGCCCGAAGTGCCACCCGTACCGCGTTTGAAACCAATCACACGTTCTACGGTGGTGACATGCCGGAATCGCCACTGGCGGAAATAGTCCTCCAAATCAACCAGTTTTTCGGCCAGCTCATACAAATCCCAGTGTGCCTTCGGGTTCGCATACACGCTGGCCCATGCGCGCGCGACGCTGTCGTTGGCCACATACGGCAGCGACCAGTCACGATCAATGGCGATATGATCCAAGCGCATACCGCGGCGCACCAGCAGACGATTCGCCTCATCATAGATCGAGGGCGATTCCAGCAGCGCTTTGAGCGGGGCATATAGCTCCGGGCGATGCTCGAACGGTGTCAGCATGGCGCGCTTTTTATTGCCAAATAAAAACTCAAGCGAGCGATTTTGATGCGACTGAAACCCGGATGATTTGCCCAAGCTTTCCCGAAATGATGAATATTCGGAAGGCGTCAACGTAGACAGAATGTCCCAAGCTTGAATCAGGTTATTCATGATCCGCGAGACGCGCGATAACATTTTGAAGGCCGGCTGCAAATCATCATCGATAATTTGCGTGCGGGCCGCGACCAGCTCGTGCAGCGCCAGCTTCATCCACAGCTCGGTCGCCTGATGTTGGATGATAAACAGCAACTCGTTATGCTCATTTGAGGCGGGTTGCTGCGCGGACAACAACAAATCGAGCCTGAGATAATCGCCATAACTCATTGCATCGCGAAAATCCGCGTGGGCTCCTTCCGGCAAGTTTGCGGATTCCGCCATGACGCGTCAGTACATTGGAAAAATGGCTTTCAACACGGAGCCTGTCTGTGACTCTATGATGAATATTTCGTCTGGATGAAAAGGATGAATCGCCACATGGGTCGTCCAGTCGCCGCGCGAAGAGTCGACGCGATATTTTGGCTCGCCGCGTTTATTGAAACACCACACGCAGCCCAGGCCGGCGTGCGCGACCAGCAAATTACCGTCGCCGTCAGTGGTGATACCGTCGGGCCCAGTGCCGCCCGTGAGCTGAATGAATTTGCCTACTTTGGACACGCCGCCATCAATCAACGGGGCGCACCAGATGGCGTTGTCGCGTGTCGCCGCAACCCATAAAATGTTTTCATCCGCACTTAACACCACGCCGTTCGGGCCCGGCACGTTATCGAGCAAACGTTGTAGGTGTCCGTCATGGGCCAGCCGATATACCGCACCGGTGGCGTTGTGCAAACCGGTCTGGCCCGCATCGGTAAAATAGAGGTCACCATTTTTCGCGAACGTCAAATCACTCACGCCCAAGAACCGCTGTGAAAATTGATGTGTCAAGAACGGAGAAATTTTGCGCGCATCTACATCCAGCGCGAGCAGCCCATGCCGGGAATCGGCGATGATAAGCCGGCCATCCGGATGAAATTTCAGTCCACAGGGCCAGCCATCGTATTTAATAATGAGATCCCATTCACCGGTCTGGGTAATGCGAAAAATCCGCCCGAACGGAACATCAGCCAACCAGAGGTTACCTTGGCGATCAAAGCATGGCGCGGTCAAAAAGCTGTGTACATCGCGGCTGTGCAGATTGGCGTCGACCCACGCATTCCCCGCGCTGGATTCGTGGAGATAGGCGGGCAGTTCAAAGGCGGTTTCAGTGGTCAGGGAAAGTGGGGCTGGAAACATAGTTCAGTTTTGAATGTTTTGAATCCGCTAATTGTATCTGCTAACCCCGATCAACCTCGCCGATCAAATTACACCGTGACGATCCAGCCTTCCAGCGGATCGATCTGAGCCGGTAGGCCAAAGTTTTGGTCACGTCGCTGATAAGCCCAAGCCGCTTGCAGCGCGCACAGGACAGCGTCCAAGCTATCGCCGCTGGCATCTTGTTGCAGTGCCTTTTGCATGGTTTTCGTCGCAACTAATTTAATCGACAGCGAATACTGCCCGCTCAACAGGCTCGCGATAATGTGCTGTCGTGCGGCGAGCAGCGCCGGGGTTTGCTTGGCACGTTGATCATTTTTGTAAGAGGCTTTGGTAATGGAGCGGGCGAGAAAGCCGGGATACGCCTCGAGTGCCACGCGGGATTTATCGCCATGGTGCTGTCCGGGGATATCGACGCCGGCAGCGAGCAAACGCGGCGCGCCCTCTTTCAGCATATAAACCACCGGCGGATTAACCCACTTCATTGATGGGCTGGAGCCCGCGAGTCGATCAACGGCCCGATGCGCGAATTTGCTGCCAACTGGCCGCGCGTCGCAATAAGCGCGGCAGTGATTGCTCAGGTCTTCCCGCGAGATGGCCGCTAGCTTTTTAGTCACGGCAGACCAGCTGGTCGACGGCTTAAGCCAGCCGATTTCAGTACAGAATTCGCGCGGCAAACCGAACGGGAAATCAAAGGCTGCTATCCACGGACCACGCTCCAATAAAAGAGCTTCAAATCCCTCAAAGGTATCAATCTGGTCGACGCTGACCAGGCGAAATTCGTCTTGGTGCAGGTGTCCTCGCGCCACGGCAATCGACTTTTGTTTGGTCGGACGGGAGGTGAAATCAACGCCTAAAATTTCCATCACAGCATTTTCACCAAGCGAAACTATTTTTTTATTCATCTCTGATTGACGCGCCAGACTCGGCATAATTCTTTTGCTGCTTTACAGTCCGTAAAATTTGCGCTTGCCGTGACAGGTTATCAAACACGAATTGTGTCCCGAGTAGATTGCATTCTTAGCCACCCCATTCAACGACATCCTTCAACATGCCCACTGCTCCGATAATAGGCCCATCCGCCCCACGCTGGCAGTTTTGGATTGATCGCGGCGGCACGTTCACGGACATCGTTGCCAAACGGCCTGACGGCACGCTCTTGACGCATAAACTGTTGAGCGAGAATCCGGATCAGTATCAGGATGCCGCGATCGCGGGCATGCGCTTTTTGCTGGGATTATCGCAAGACACGCCGCTGCCCATTGGGCAAATTGACGCAGTAAAAATGGGCACGACGGTCGCAACGAATGCGCTGCTGGAGCGGAAAGGTGAAAAGACCCTGCTGGCGATCACGCGTGGATTCCGCGATCAACTGCGGATTGCTTATCAAAATCGCCCACGCATTTTTGACCGTGAAATCAAGTTGCCCGAGCTTTTATACCGCGACGTGATTGAGATCAGAGAACGTATCGGCGCTCGTGGCGAAATAGTCATGCCGCTCGATGAATCGAATACGCGGGATGCTCTGAAAGCCGCGCGGAATAAGGGGTTTGAGGCAATCGCAATTGTGCTGATGCACGGTTATCGTTATACCGAGCATGAACTTCGGGTGGCCGAGATAGCGCAGGAGCTGGGGTTCACACAAATATCGGTGTCGCATCAAGTCAGCCCACTAATGAAAATCGTGTCGCGCGGCGACACCACCGTGGTCGATGCCTATTTGTCACCAATACTGCGCCGCTATGTGAATCAAGTGGCGTCTGAACTAAGCAATGTTGAGGGCACGGCCCGCCTGTATTTCATGCAGTCGAACGGCGGGTTGGTTGACGCGCAACGTTTTCAGGGTAAAGACTCCATCCTGAGCGGCCCGGCCGGCGGCATTATCGGCATGGTGCGTACCGCAGAAAGCGCGGGCTTCGACAAAGTTATTGGTTTCGATATGGGCGGCACGTCCACCGACGTGTCGCATTATGCAGGCGAGTTTGAGCGGAGCTTCGAAACGCAAGTCGCCGGCGTCAGAATGCGTGCGCCGATGATGTCTATTCACACTATCGCCGCCGGTGGCGGTTCGATATTGCATTTTGATGCGGCGGGTAAAACATCGCGATATCGCGTCGGTCCCGATAGTGCAGGCGCCAATCCCGGGCCGGCATGCTATCGGCGCGGTGGTCCGCTAACCGTCACGGATTGCAATGTGATGCTCGGCAAAATTCAGCCGGACTATTTCCCGAAACTATTTGGGGCGAGCGGCACCGACGCCCTTGATGCCGGGGTCGTGCGCAGCAGATTTAACGCGCTCGCCGCGGAGATCGAAACGGCAACGGGCAAAAAGCAAACGCCTGAACAAGTGGCCGAAGGTTTCTTGCAGATCGCAGTTGCAAATATGGCGAACGCAATCAAGTTTATTTCCGTACAGCGCGGTCACGATGTTACGGAATACACGCTTGCCTGCTTTGGCGGCGCAGGCGGCCAGCATGCCTGTCTGGTGGCAGATGAGCTGGGCATGACACAGGTCTACATCCATCCTCTAGCGGGCGTGCTTTCGGCCTATGGCATGGGGCTGGCCGACATAACGGTAATGCGTGAGCACGCCATTGAATTGCCACTAAACATCGAGCATTTATCGAGCATTTATGAAATGCTGGATTCGCTCGCCGAAACCGCCCGCGCCGAGGTAGTCGCGCAGGGGGTTGAAGGCTCGCAAATACAGGTCAAACGTCGGGTTCACCTGCGCTACGAGGGCACGGACTCGGCATTGATCGTCGATATCGGCAGCGTGACAGAGATGCAGCGCGCGTTCGAGAGCCAATACAAACAGCGCTTCAGCTTCTTGATGCCAAATCGGCCACTCATTGCTGAAGCGGTATCGGTGGAAGCGATTGGCAGAAGCGGCGCCCAGGATATGATTTCGCATGATGTGGCGGTAGGCAGCGCGATCCACGCTGCGCCTGTCGGACTCGCCGATATCACCTGCGGCGGCACAAATTATCGTGCACCGATTTATAAGCGTGAATTGTTGGCCGTTGGACAAACAGTTGACGGCCCTGCGGTTATTGCGGAAAAAAATTCAACCACCATTGTGGAACCCGATTGGCGGCTCACCGTCACCGCGCGAAATTATCTGGTGTTGACGCGAACCTGCGTTCGCGGGGTGCGGCACGCGACCGGCACCAAGGTTGATCCGGTGATGCTTGAGGTATTCAATAATTTGTTCATGTCGATAGCGGAACAAATGGGCTTGCGGCTTCAGCAGACCGCATATTCGGTCAACATCAAAGAACGCCTCGACTTTTCATGCGCGCTGTTCGACGCCGACGGAAACCTGATCGCCAATGCGCCGCATATGCCGGTGCATCTGGGCTCAATAGGCGAATCGATTAAAACGGTTGTGCGCAAAAACGCGGGCCGTATGTCGCCCGGCGATGTGTATGTGTTGAACGACCCATACAACGGCGGCACGCATCTACCTGATGTGACGGTGGTGACGCCGGTATTCGATGAGGCCTCTACAGAGATTTTGTTTTACGTGGGCTCGCGCGGACATCATGCCGATATTGGCGGGATCACACCGGGCTCGATGCCACCGTTTTCCAGAACCGTGGAGGACGAAGGCGTGCTGCTCGACAACGTCAAGCTGGTTGAAGGCGGCGTGATGTTGGAGTCGGCCATGCGCAAGCGACTGGCGGCAGCGAAGCATCCCGCGCGCAATATTGATCAAAATATCGCTGATTTGCGTGCGCAAGTCGCAGCAAACGAAAAGGGTGTGCAGGAGCTGCGTCGGATGGTGGCTCATTTTGGTTTGGATGTCGTCCACGCTTATATGCAACATGTGCAAGACAACGCGGAGGAGTGCGTCAGGCGCGTGATCGGCACGCTGAGCGATGGCGAATATGCTTATGAGATGGACAACGGCGCGATCATCAAGGTGCGCGTCTCGGTCGGTACGGACCGGCGCTCGGCGACGGTTGATTTCACCGGCACCTCACCACAACTTGAGTCCAATTTCAACGCGCCCTCGGCTGTTGTCTATGCCGCCGTGCTGTATGTTTTTCGCATGCTGGTCGACAGCGATATTCCGCTCAATGCCGGTTGCCTAAAGCCGCTTACTATCATCATTCCGCCGGGCTCTATGCTGAACCCCATGCCGCCCGCGGCCACTGTTGCCGGCAACGTTGAAACCTCGCAGTGCATTACCGACGCGATCATCGGGGCGCTTGGGGTAATGGCAGCCAGCTACGGCACGATGAATAATTTCACGTTCGGCAACGATCAGTACCAATACTACGAGACTGTATCCGGCGGCACCGGGGCCGGCCCAACTTTCCACGGGTGCGACACCGTGCAAGCACACATGACCAATTCGCGCCTGACCGATCCGGAAATTCTGGAGTGGCGCTATCCGGTGCGCGTGGATGAACACTCAATTCGGCGCGGCTCGGGCGGTCGCGGCAGGTGGCACGGCGGTGATGGCGCAACCCGGAAAATTCGATTCCTGACACCTATGACGGCGGCGATTCTAGCGGGCCACCGCCGCGTGCCACCGTTTGGCATGGCCGGCGGCGGGGCGGGCGGCTTGGGTGCGAATTGGGTCGAGCGCGCAGACGGCTCGCGCATCGTGCTGGGATTTTCAGACGAGACTGAGATGCGGGCAGACGATGTATTTGTGTTGGAAACGCCGGGAGGCGGAGGGTTTGGGACGGAAGAATAAAAACCGCTCGCAGATATGGGGCTGGGCGCGCCTGCACAAATTGCGCCAACACCATTTCTGTTGTTTGATAAATTTTTCTACTGTCGAGTCATGCCCATACCAACGCCGTGTAATCAATTATTTGCGACTGTTTTCTCGAAAATACAAAAATCATTTTGCCGGATTCTAAATTGCCTATAAAATAAGCGGCCCTGCGTTCGGTTTTAAATCCGCTCTGTGCAAATCGGCCACATCATTCTCAAAAATAACTTGATCGCAGCACCCATGGCGGGTGTTACTGATCGGCCGTTTCGCATGCTTTGCAAAAAGCTCGGCGCGGGCATGGCGGTATCAGAGATGGTGGCCTCCAACGCGAAACTATGGCAGACCGAAAAATCCATCCGTCGTGGTGACCACACAGGCGAGGTTGATCCGATCGTAGTGCAGATCGCCGGTGCCGCGCCAGAGATGATGGCGGAGGCCGCACGCTATAACGTTGAGCGTGGCGCGCAAATCATTGACATCAACATGGGCTGCCCCGCCAAAAAAGTGTGCAACGTGCAGGCGGGTTCGGCATTGTTGCAAGACGAGCCACTGGTCGCGCGAATTGTGAGTGCGGTAGTCAATGCTGTCGCCGTCCCAGTGACATTAAAAATTCGCACGGGCTGGGATCGCGAGCATAAAAACGCGCTCACTATTGCCAGAATTGCCGAAGAAAATGGCGTGAAATCCCTCGTCGTCCATGGCCGCACACGAGCCGATTTATATAACGGCGAAGCCGAATACGAAACGATTGCCGCGGTGAAAGCGGCGGTTAAAATTCCCGTCGTCGCCAATGGTGACATTGATTCGCCGGAAAAAGCCAAACAGGTTTTGCACTATACAAAAGCCGACGCGGTGATGATCGGCCGCGCCGCGCAGGGCCGCCCGTGGATTTTTCGTGAAATCCAGTTTTACCTCAAAACCGGCACCCATTTGGCACCGCCCACTGTCGCTGAAGTACGAGAAATCACCGCAGAGCATTTACAAAATTTGTACGCGTTTTACGGCGAAGAAAAAGGCTATCGCATCGCCCGCAAACATATTGCTTGGTACATTGAAGGTGCACCGGGTGGCAGCGGGTTTCGTGTCGAGATGAATGCAATCGAGAATACTCATGCGCAGTTCGCGGCGACCATGCGTTTTTTCGATGAGCTTATGCAACATCAGCAACACTTTTTTGAGTACAGAGAACGGGCGGTCGCGAGCCAACTGCAGCACGCGGCATAAATTAAAATAAGGCAGTCGAGAGAGGTTGATGTCAGATATGGTTAATGCCCCCCGTAAGGATGATCGGGATAGTGAGCTATCCGCTTGTGTTCGCAAAATGCTGAAACAGTATTTCAATGACTTGGATGGCGAACACGCGACCGATATCTACGACATGGTGGTCGCCAACGTAGAGCGCCCGCTGTTAGAAGTGGTGATGCATCACGCCGAAGGCAATCAGACCCGTGCGGCGGAGCTGCTGGGCTTGAATAGAAATACCTTGCGCAAAAAGCTGACGCAGCACGGCATTGAATAGTGCCGGAATATCGGCACATGGTTCGGGTCAATTCATTCAACCCTTGTCATCCTGAACCCCACTTCATCGGTCGGGAAATCTGATTTTTTGAAGCGGTTCTGTTGTTGCCAATCCTTGTGTAATTTCCAATTTATATGACCACCGAATCAACCACCATAAAACGCGCCCTTATCAGCGTCTCAGATAAAACCGGTGTGCTTGAATTTGCGCGCGCGCTGGCGAGCCACGGTATTGAGATCCTCTCCACGGGCGGCACCGCCAAAATGCTGGCCGAGCATGGCGTTCACGTGATAGAGGTCGGTGATTACACCGGCTTTCCAGAAATGATGGATGGCCGCGTGAAAACCTTGCATCCCAAAGTGCACGGTGGCATTCTGGCGCGACGCGATTTGGCCCATCACACGGACGCCATGGCCGCGCACAACATCCCGCCGATTGATATGGTGGTAGTGAATTTATATCCGTTCGCGGCAACCATTGCCAAGCCAGACGTGACACTCGATGATGCGATTGAAAACATTGATATCGGCGGGCCGACCATGGTGCGCGCCTCTGCTAAAAATTACGCTTTTGTAACCATCGTAACGGACGCCGGCGATTACGCCTGCCTGATTGAAGAACTAGCCATGCGCCAAGGCGCGATCGCCCACGCCACCCGCTTTGCGCTGGCGAAAAAGGCCTTCAGCCATACCGCTGAATACGACGGCATGATTGCAAATTATTTAACCTCGCTTGATGCCAACGATCAGCCGCAATTATTCCCCGATCGATTGAACCTGAGCTTCACCAAGGCACAAACAATGCGCTACGGTGAAAATCCGCATCAGCAGGCGGCGTTTTATCGCGAAGCCAACCCAGCCGAGGGCACGCTTGCCCGTTACAAGCAGCTTCAAGGCAAACCGCTTTCTTACAATAATGTCGCCGATGCCGACGCGGCGTGGGAATGCGCGCGATCGTTTGATGTGCCGGTGTGCGTAATCGTTAAGCATGCGAATCCCTGCGGCGTGGCGGTCGCGGACACTGCATTAATCGCTTATCAGCGCGCGCTGGAAACCGATCCGACGTCTGCTTTCGGCGGGATCATTGCCTTTAACCGTGAGGTGGACGGTGCAACGGCGGCATTGGTGGCGAAGCAATTTGTAGAAGTGATTTTGGCGCCGTCATTCAGTGCTGAAGCTTTGGATGTTTTCAAAGCCAAACAAAACGTGCGCGTGCTACAAAATCCGCTTGGGCTTGGCTTAAATAGATTCGACATGAAACGTGTCGGCGGTGGATTGCTGGTGCAGACGGCGGATGACTTTGATCTGGCTGAGTGTCGCGTGGTCACCAAACGTAAGCCGTCGGTCGACGAAATGAACGATCTTATTTTTGCGTTTCGCGTGGCTAAATACGTGAAGTCAAACGCGATTGTTTTTTGTCGCTACGGCATGACACTCGGTGTCGGCGCAGGTCAAATGAGCCGCATTGATTCGACCAAAATCGCGGCGATCAAGGCCAAAGGTGCGGGGCTTTCACTCAAAGGCTCAGTCGCCGCTAGCGACGCATTTTTCCCATTCCGCGATGGCCTCGATGTGATTGCGGATGCGGGAGCCACCGCCGTGATTCAGCCCGGCGGCTCGATGCGAGATGATGAGGTGATTGCTGCCGCGAATGAAAAAAATATCGCCATGGTGGTCACGGGTATGCGGCATTTTAGGCATTAACCTGTTTCATTGATGGACATTCACCCAAACGCCACACGTGGCAGACGAGCCCTTCGTCATCCGGTTCATATTTATGTGTGTAATGCCACATCTTCACGGCGCGGCGCGCTATTCGACTACCATCAAGATTTTCCAGCTAGACCGCCTGACATAATGCGTCGAATTGGTGTCAATTGGCTTCGCGATAAAAATGTCGCCTATGGCGCGTGGGCAATTTTTGATAAATCATGCGTTCGCGATGCGCTGAAAACGCTTTGTGGCGAACAAATGGGTTTGAAATACTTTCGCCGCTTGCCCCTAAACACGGGGCATACCAATAGAAGTCAGCGGGTAATATTGATTGTCCAGACAGATGCACTGCTGCGACTGAAGCACAATAGTCTTATCTACCCAGTGGCGGCGTCAAAAAAACTTCCGTTGTTTGATTCGGAGGATTTGGCGTGCGGTTGTTGGGCGACCGCTAATTTTGATAGAAAATAAAAGTATGAAACTTCTCGCATGAAATTATTAGTCATCGGCTCCGGCGGTCGTGAACACGCACTGGCATGGCGGCTCTCGCAAAACCCGCGTGTCTCTCGTGTTTACGTCGCGCCTGGCAATGCGGGCACCGCGCGCGAGCAGGGACTCATGAATATCGAGATTCATGAGATAGCCAACCTCGTTGAGTTTGCAAAACACGAAAATATATTTATGACGGTGGTGGGGCCTGAGGCTGCGCTTGCAAAGGGTGTAGTCGATGCATTTCAGGCAGCAGGCTTGAAAATTTTCGGGCCGACCAAACAAGCAGCGCAGCTGGAATCGTCCAAAGATTTTGCCAAGCAATTCATGCAGCGGCACAATATTCCCACCGCAATGTACGCCACGTTTACCAATGCTGCTGAAGCGCGCGCCTATGTTGAAAAACAAGGTGCGCCGATCGTAATCAAGGCCGATGGCTTGGCCGCGGGTAAAGGCGTGGTGGTGGCGATGACGCTCGCGGAGGCATTTGAGGCGATCGACAAGATGTTTGCGGGCTGTGATGCAAATGCGGGGACGGGTACGGTTAAAGATTCCGGTCATCGGGTGGTGATTGAAGAGTTTATGGAGGGCGAGGAGGCGAGCTTTATTTGCATGTGCGATGGCAAAAACGCGTTGCCGTTTGCATCCACACAAGACCACAAACGCATTTTTGATGGCGACACCGGTCCCAACACCGGCGGCATGGGTGCGTATTCACCCGCGCCCGTGGTTACCCCCGAGGTGCATGCACGCGTGATGCGCGAGGTCATTAATCCGACGCTAAAAGGTATGGCTGCCGAGGGCGCGCCATTCGTGGGGTTTTTGTACGCGGGCTTGATGATCGACGGCGCGGGTAAAGTTCGTGTGGTGGAATTCAATGCGCGCATGGGCGACCCGGAAACACAGCCGATTATGATGCGGCTGAAATCGGATTTCTTATCGCTGGTCGAACGCGGCGTGAGTGGCCGTTTAGATAGCGCAGAACCAGAATGGGATCGCCGCGCCGCACTCGGCGTGGTGATGGCGGCGGGTGGTTACCCGGATGCGCCCACAAAGGGCGACGTCATTTCGGGGCTACCCAAAGATACTGAAAATTTTCATGTGTTTCATGCCGGCACGATACTGCAGGATGACCAGGTGGTGACTCACGGTGGTCGTGTGTTGTGTGTGACCGCATTGGGCGACACGGTGAAAATCGCGCAACAAGCCGCCTATGAAGCATTGCAGCCGATTCAATTTGAGGGCATGCAGTATCGTAAAGATATTGGTTGGCGGGCGATGGGTAGAAGATAGTAGGCGGTGGTGAAAAGTACGATCAGGATATTGTTAGACCAAACCACCGCGAAACGCTTTGCTGGCCGCACAAACTCTAGTACTGGCGCGCCGTTTCAGATGTTTTTTCGCTACACGCCGCTCTAATGCTCGTGTTTCAAAATCTATTGAGGATGATTTGAATGGCAACCGCTGACGTAAAACAATATTTGCTCGATCTTCAAAACCGTATCGTCGCCCAGCTCGAAGCCATCGATGGCAAACCGTTTTTGCGCGACGAGTGGCAGCGGGATGAAGGTGGCGGCGGCATCTCGCGCATCATCGAAGGCGGCAATGTGTTCGAGCGCGCCGGCGTATTGTTCTCGCATGTATTGGGCAACAAACTGCCGCCAACCGCTGCCGCCAATCGCCCTGAAATTGCGGGTCGGCCGTGGGAAGCACTGGGCGTCTCGCTGGTGTTGCATCCGCATAATCCCTATGCGCCGACGGTTCACATGAACGTGCGTCACTTCATCGCACGCTCATCACTCGATGCCGAGCACGATGCCTTTTGGTTTGGCGGCGGCATGGACCTCACGCCCTATTACGGTTTTGATGAAGACTGCGCACATTTTCATCAAACGAATAAAAATGCGCTCGACCCCTTTGGCGCAGACTACTACCCGCATTTCAAAAAATGGTGTGATGAGTATTTTTATTTAAAGCACCGCAAAGAGCCGCGCGGTATTGGTGGCGTGTTTTTTGATGATTTCCACGAGCCCGGTTTTGATCAATCATTCGCCATGAAGCGCGCGGTGGGTGATGCGTTTTTGGATGCATACATTCCCATTTTGGAGCGGCGTCGCAATATGCCGTATGGCCCGACCGAACGTGATTGGCAGCTCTATCGCCGTGGCCGCTATGTTGAATTCAATTTGGTGTTTGATCGTGGCACGCACTTCGGCTTGCAGTCGGGCGGACGGACCGAATCGATCCTGGCGTCAATGCCGCCATTGGCCACGTGGAAATATAACCATCAGGCGGCATCGGGGTCGCGGGAGGCGGAATTGACGGAGAGGTATTTGGTGGGGAGGGAATGGGTTTAGAGCCGCATAAATTGCAACGGTTAAGTTGAATATGCCCACGTTTATTCGTTTCGTCGTCGGTGCAGATGATGAAGATCATCGCCAACTCACCGGGCTAATTACGGAAACCCGGTTGTTACGCGACAAGGGAGTACTCACCCGAGCCGAGGAAGCTGAACTCGCGGACATTTATGTGTGGTTCAACGCCAACGTCCCGTGTCCACCGTTTGAAACTGCAGGATGGTCTCGTCAAGCTGTGAGCTGGTTCAAGGACGATGCGGCCGAACCAATCAAGAAAATGAGAGTACTGTGGGCAATGTTGAGACAACACGATAAACCCGTGAGAATGCTGCGCTCGCGTAATCCTGGCAAGATTTTATATGATGACTATTATCAGGTCGTCGTCGAGGAGTGGAAAAAGTTATGACAATAAATTTTTAGCTCTTTGTTAATATAACTGCAGTTTTTTGCCTCGTAGCCAACCTCAATCCAATTTTCAGCATAGCAGCGATCGTAACCCGGCAAGGAGCGAAGCGCATTTCGGGACGCTGGTTCGATAAAGGTAAAGATTGAATTGTGCAATGTTGTCGGGGGTAGCCCGACGGCTAGTCACTTTATTTTGCTTCGCCAAAATAAAGTAACCAAACAAAAGGCGACCCGGGTTCACCGTTTTTTGAAACGATAAAACTGTTTCAAAAAATCCCCTGCGCTACTCAAAGCGACAGGCCGCTGCGGAACTCGTCGCGCGAATTCATATCGTGGTTAAGATTTGAACATCGCGGCGCGCTCCTCAAACAGTCCTCGCGGACAACCCCTGTCGCTTCTGCGTTGCTCGGCGACTCTCACGGGACTCTCGAATGCAACGTGACCATCTTCGCTTGAATAATTAACAGTCTGCGACACTACTCCAAAGCACTAGGGTGGGCTTGCCGTTTTAGCTACCATTGCTGCAAACGCCGCGCCTGCGCTTGAGCTGCCGTAAGCGACTTTGTGCAGACTACAACTGCTGATAAGCCAGCTTCACCGGCTCTGCGCCATATATTTTTTCCAACCTGCGCACCACAAAATGCCCGCGCGCCATGTTTTGGAAGTGCTCGATAAATAGTGTGTTGATCAGCGCGCCGGAGGCGGCACCGATAATCGGCACGGCTTGCAGCGCGGCTTTTTCGCTGACGACGATGCCGAAGCGTGAACTGATGAGCGATACCAATCGCACCAGCGCGGGCGCGCCGGCTTTGGTGAAGCCTTTTTCGGCTAGATATTTGGTGGCTTCGGTGACGGCACCCGCCATCGCGGCACGCGCTGCGAAATAGCCGGATTCGGTGGCGTCGTCTTTACTACTGCGCCCGCCGAGCGCGAATACGGTGAGGCAGGCCAGTTTGGTGTCGATGTATTGAATATTTTCGCCTTCGCTTTTGGCGATGTCGGCAATAGACCGCAGCATGATCGTCGTCGATACCGGCAACTCAAACGCGAGTGCCGCGAGACCAAACGCGCCGCCCACTGCGCCTGATGCGGCAGCGGCGAATTTGTGCAGTCGATTTTTAGATGGCTTGATCGCGGTTTCGTTAAGTGAGCCTACGGCCACGTCGAGCGCTTTCATCATCGCGGCCTCAGAGGCCTGATGTACTGATTTCTGGAATCTCGCGGGCAACATCGACAGGCCGCGTTCCACCGGAGAGCCCAGCAACGCGGACGCTCGCGCCGCGAGGCTGGGATTTTCAAGCAGCGCTTTGGCGCGCTTGAGCTGCGCGAGATCCGCTTTGGAAATGCCTGACGGTGAAACCACGGTGGTTGAAAGTGCGCCCATGGGTGTTAGACCGCTGCGTGCATCTTAGGTTGCCGCCGCGTTCACCGCAAGCTCCGCATCGGCATCAACCGCCACATCTTCGCCCAAATAAGCCTCCCGCACTTTAGGATTTGCCAGCAGCGCCTTTGATTCGCCGCTTAATGTAATGATGCCGCCATCCATGACGTAACCGCGGGTGCTGACCTGCAGCGCGAGCGCGGCGTTTTGCTCGATCAATAAAATAGTGACGCCGGTTTTCGAAACATCTCGAATCACTTCAAATATTTTCTGCACCATGATCGGTGCCAGGCCCATCGAGGGCTCATCCAGCAGCAATAATTTGGGGCGCGCCATCAGCGCCCGTGAAATCGCCAGCATCTGCTGCTCGCCGCCGGATAATGTGCCGGCGGTTTGCTTGGCACGCTCTTTCAGGCGTGGGAACAACGTGAATTTTTCTTCTATATCGACTTTGATTTGCGCGCGATCATTGCGGGTGTACGCACCCATTTGCAAATTTTCTTCAATCGTCAGGCCGGGAAATACACCACGTCCCTCGGGCACCAGCACCAAGCCTGCCGCCGCCAATTTATGTGGCGGCGTGCCGATGACACTTTGCCCACCGTAGATGATCGTGCCGCCGGCGGGTTTTAAGAGGCCGGTGATGGCCTTTAAGGTGGTAGTTTTGCCGGCACCGTTCGCGCCGATCAAAGTGACTAATTCGCCCTCATTAACATCAAGCGAAATACTTTTTACCGCACGAATTCCGCCGTAATTGATTTCCACATCGGTTAGCGTTAGCAGGCTCATGCGGCAATCTCCACGGATGCACCGAGATACGCTTCGATCACCTTGGGATCACGCTGCACTTCGGACGGTGTGCCCTCGGCAATTTTTTTACCGTAATCGAGCACCGCAATCCGGTCGCATAAACCCATCATCAATTTCACATCGTGTTCGATTAATAGAATGGTGATGCCCTGCGCGCGAATGGAACCGATCAACTTGCGTAAGGACATTTTTTCGGTTGCATTCATACCGGCGGCGGGCTCATCAAGCGCCAACACTTTCGGATCAGTCGCCAATGCTCGGGCGATTTCCAAACGGCGCTGATCGCCGTATGAAAGATGTTTGGCCAGATCATTGGCGCGATGGCCGACATTCACAAAATCAAGCAACTCATGCGCACGCGCTTCAATTGCGGCTTCCTCGCGTTTTGCCCCGCTGTGGCGTGTGATCGCGCCCCACACCCCGGTATGGGTCCGCACATGACGTCCAATCATCACGTTTTCGATCGCGCTTAAATTATTGAATAACCGAATATTCTGAAATGTCCTTGCCACGCCGAGCTTGGCGATACGGTCTGGGGTGATGCCGGTAAGCGGTTGAGAATTAAAACTCACCACACCCTCGTCGTGCTGATAAAGACCGGTCAGCACATTAAACATGGTGGTTTTACCGGCACCGTTCGGGCCGATCAAGCCGAAGATGTGGCCTTGCTGAATGGCAAAACTCACGTCTGATAATGCGGTTAATCCGCCGAACCGTTTGGTGATATTTTTGGCTTCAAGAATAGTCGTCATGCTCAGGCTTCCTTCGCCGTGGTGCCACCCGCCAGCTCACGTTTTCGTACCGCTGACGAGATAAGTCCGGCAGGACGGAACAGCATCATGACCACCATCGCAAAACCGAACAACAACATGCGCAATACCTCGGCCTCGATAATCTGCCGGCCAAACAAGGCTTTTTGCGCGGGCTCTACCGTGTAACGCAAAAGCTCGGGCACAAACGACAGCAACACTGCGCCCACAATCACGCCCCAGATATTGCCCATGCCGCCCAACACCACCATGGCCAAAATCATCACGCTCTCGGTCAGGCCAAAACTGGTGGGATCAATAAAGCCCTGAATCGCCGAGAAAATGCCGCCCGCGATGCCGCCAAAAGATGCACCCATGGCGAACGCCAACAACTTGAGTTTAGTGGTGTCGATACCTGTCGCGCGGGCTGCCAATTCATCTTCGCGGATTGCCTCCCAAGCGCGGCCAATGCGCGAATTTTGCAGGCGAAGATTGATCACGATCACCACCATCAGCGCAAACAACAGGAAGTAATAATATTTAATAAGTCCCGGTAAAACAAAGTCGCCGATGCTGGTGTTGTTGCCAAAATCCAGCCCGAAGAGTTTGATGGAATCAATGGTGCTGATGCCTTTAGGTCCGTTGGTGATATTGATGGGCGATGACAAGTTGTTCATAAAAATTCGCACGATTTCGCCAAAGCCCAGCGTCACAATCGCCAGATAATCACCGCGCAATTTTAATGTCGGCGTGCCCAACAGGACGCCAAAAATACACGCCATCAACGCGCCAATCGGCAGGATCACCCAGATCGGCAAATGCAGGCCAAAGTGCGGCGAGGCGAGCAACGCATACGTGTATGCGCCGATCGCATAAAACGCGATATAGCCCAAGTCGAGCAATCCGGCGAAGCCAACCACAATATTCAGCCCCAGTGAAAGCATGGCGAATATGATGGCGAGATTGGTAATGCGCACCCACGCCATGCCCTGCATTGCCAACACAAACGGCAACGCGGCCAATGCAATTGCAATGAGCGCCGAACCGATCCAAAACAGCGCAGGATGTTTGCGAAGCTTTGCGGGTAAAAATGTTTCTGCAAAATTGGTCATGATTGGTCTCTACTTTTAAGCGCGGTCAGAGACGCGTTCACCCAGCAAACCGGAGGGGCGGAATACCAGCACCAGTATCAGCACAAAAAATGCGTAAACATCTTTGTAGTCGCTGCCGAAAATTGATGCGTTTGAATTTGCCTCGCACATCGCCGCAAAGCCCGGCAGAATTTTATCGAGCGTGCAGACGTTGGTGACGTCACCCATGTAGCCGGAACCCAGCGCCTCAATCAAACCGATCAAAATGCCGCCCAATACGGCGCCACCTAAATTGCCAATCCCGCCCAACACCGCCGCGGAGAAAGCTTTTAATCCAAGCAAAAATCCCATCTGATAATGGGCAATGCCGTAGTAGCTACCGACCATCACGCCCGCCATCGCACCCAAGCCCGCGCCGACGATAAACGTGAAAGAGATGACGTTATTCACGTTAATGCCCATCAGCCCAGCGACCTGCTGGTTTTGCGAGGTTGCGCGCATCGCGATGCCGATACGGGTCTTGTAGATCAACGCGAGCAGCCCGCCCATCATGGCAATCGACAAGGTGATGATGGCAATCTGCACATTGGTAATGGTGGCGCTACTTTCCGTCGAACCCAGATGAAAAGTTTGGGTAGGGATGACCTGCGGAAATGAAATGTAATTGCGACCCCAGATCAACAGGGCCACGTGCTGCAAAATAATCGACACACCAATGGCGGTGATGAGCGGTGCCAAACGCGGCGCCTTGCGCAGCGGGCGATAGGCGACCCGCTCCACCGTGTAGCCGACCGCCATGCACACTATGATCGCGGCCAGAATCGCCAACAACAGAATAATAATCGGTGGTGCGCCTGAGCCAGCTAGCGCGGTGATGACGGTAAACGCGACCATCGCGCCGATCATGACGACTTCACCATGGGCGAAATTGATGAGCTGAATAATGCCGTAGACCATGGTGTAGCCCAGCGCCACCACAGCGTATACGCAGCCGAGCGTGAGACCGTTGACGATTTGCTGTATGAGTGTATCCATCGATTCTAGTTTGATGCCTTTTCTTTGATGCTTTAGGTTTGATAAATTGCAGATTCGATTGCAGACGCGGCGTCAAGCAAACTTCCAAAGCATAATCTTGCGTCAATAGGATGACGTCCCGCAAATAAGCAAAAACGGCACCAAGTCATAAAGACTCGGTGCCGTTTTTTGATGGCGGACGGGCTGTTACTTCTTTGGCGTTTCAGCTGGTTTGGCAGCGGGCTCGGCGGCAGGAGCGGCCATCGGAGCAGGTGCTGCAGCCGGGGCGGCTGGCGCAGCAGCGGGTGCAGCAGCCATTACAAATTTAGTCGAAACACCATTTTTTACGATGGAAACGGGTACCAGCTTACCGCCTTCCATTTTGAAAATGGTGATTTCGGCACCTTTGCGATCACCTTTGGCATCAAATTCAACTTTGCCGGTGGCACCTTCAAAACTCACGTTGAAGATTTCAGGGCCAAACTTAGCGGGATCAATTGAATCCGCTTTTTTCATGGCTTCAATCACTGCATTGGTGGCATCGTAAAAGGCCGGAGCGTATTGCTTTACTTCGCCAAATTTGCTGTTGAATGCACCCAGAAATTCTTTGCTGGCGGCAATTGCTGGCAATCCGGCTTGTGAGCAAACTAAGCCATTCGCGGCATCACCAGACAGCTTGAACATCTCTTCGGTACAGGCGCCATCACCAAACACGAAAACTGCCTTGATGCCCAGCTCGCGGGCCTGTTTCAACATCGGGCCACCGGTCTGATCCATACCGCCGTGGAAAATCACGTCAGGATTTTTGGCTTTGATTTTGGTCAGAATCGATTTGAAATCACTTTCAGTATCGGTGGTGCGCTCGCGACCCAAAATGGTGACTTTATCGGCCTTCAGTGTTTTCTCGACTTCATTGGCAAGGCCTTCGCCGTAGGCTGTTTTGTCATCGATCAGCGAAACTTTCTTCGCCTTGATTTCACCCGCAATATAGGCGGCTATTGCCGGTCCTTGCTGATCATCGCGCGCAACGGTACGGAAGGTGTTTTTGAGGCCACGTTCGGTGATCGTTGGATTGGTTGCCGAACCCGAAATCATTGGGATCGGTGGAACTGCTTTAGCGTAGATTTCCGAAGCAGGCAGCGTCACGCCTGAATTCAGGTGGCCGATGACCGCAACAACCTTGGCATCAACCAGCTTCTGTGCAACGGTGGTGCCGACTTTTGGATCGCCTTGGTCGTCCTCAGACATCATTTCGAATTTAATTGCTTTGCCGCCGATTTTGATTTTCTTGTCGTTTGCCTGCATCACCGCCAGCGCCACGCCGTTTTCATCGTCTTTACCCAGATGCGGTGTTTTTACCGTCAGCGGACCAGCATGCGCTATTTTTACAACAACGGCAGCTTCTGCCGCGGGTGCGGCGGCCTTGGGGGCTTCCTGCTTGACTTCTTCTTTACCGCAGCCGACGACGCCCGCGGCAAGCATGGTGGCGAACATGATTTTATAAGAGGTTTTCATGCGTAGATCTCCAGGATGAAAGGTAAAAAAGTGAAAAACAATGAACGCGTGGGGCAAAGCGAATAAGGCGAATAAGCCAGATTTTCTGGAATCGACGATTATGATGATTGAAAATTACAGTTGTCAATCAATTCCCTGCGAATTCTATGGGCGGGCGGGCGAAACTGCCAAAACTGGCTGAAACTATCTTGTTGCATTGGCTGAAGTCTGGTGTGGCGTCGGACCGCGAGAGATTTTTTCAAAACTTCGCCAAATACAGAAATCGTGAGCATAGCTTTGGTAGGTCGTTCACCAACAATCCCGTCAACGATTAGGCATAATCAGTTCAGTCGATTAAGAATTCATTGAGGAGCGCACCATGGTGCTTGCTGTTATTGCCGTACTGATTTTAATTATGAAAATTGCTGATTTCGGCCCGGTGGCAACGTGGTC
>JBBRFJ010000024.1:0-32293 GCA_038224475.1 Burkholderiales bacterium | reverse complement strand
TGCGCCCTCGCTATCTTTCATTTTTACGATGCTTTTTTCGCGGGCGACTTCTTCCACAATCCGCCCCATGATCGCCGCCATCACATCGTTCATGGTCAGCAATCCTACAATCACGCCGTATTCATTGGCGACCAGCGCGATGTCCTCACCGGCGTTACGAAATTGATCCAGCCCATCGAGCACCGTAATTGAATCGGGCACCATTAAAATTGGTTTCATTCCCCACGCCTTTAGTGTGTCGCGATGGAGGCGCAGCGATTGATTGTTGATGGCTTTGGCCAACAAATCTGACGCATCAATGTAACCAATAGGGTGATCGATATCGCCACCGGTGACCACAAAGCGTGCCTTGGGCTCCTCGGCCAATACGGTTTTGATCGTCTCTTCGTCATCGTCGACGTCAATAGAGACAATATTCTGGCGTGGCGTCATCGCACTGGTGATCGCTTTTTCGCCAAGGCTCAATACGTTTTGAATAAGGTGATGCGCATCTCGATCAACCGCACCGGCCTCGGCGCCTGCCGCCACCATTGCATACACATCATCCGTGGTGACTGCTGCCTCGCCCTGCGCGCGGATATTGAAAAAAGTGAGGATCGCGTCAACCAGTTTGCCGAACAGCCACAGAATCGGCGTGAATGGTTTTTGCAGCGCGCGCAGCACAGGTGCGAGCGCGCAGGCAATGCGTTCGGGCGCGTGGATGGCAATACGCTTGGGTAGCAAATCGCCGAATATTAAAAAAATCGCGGTTATCGCGCCGACTGCCAGCGTGAATGAGAGTGTGTCTCGCCACCATCCCGCTACCACGCCCCATGAGGCGAGTGCATCGGCGATACGCGCGCTGAATGCAGCCTCGCCGAACACGCCGGCCAATATCGCCACGACGTTCAAGCCAATTTGGACAATGCCTAAAAACCCATTGGGATTATCTTTGAGATACAGCACCACCGCAGCACCGGCCGACTCGGGCCCGCGCGCATCGCGAATTTGCATGAGCTTAATGCGTTTGGCGCTGGCAATCGAGAGCTCAGCTAGAGCGAGAAAAGCATTGGTTGCAATCAGCAAAAGCAGAATGAATAAGGTGTCGGTCAAGCTCATGATTAAACTATTTTTTCACTGAAATATGGCAGCAGTTGATACGGAGTTGAAGCTAACGCCTCAGCTTGCAGCAATATAACTATTGGCGCGGCCTGATTTTTTGCGGCCTGGTTATTATCTATTGCATTCGATGAAGTAATATTTCACTGTGCTCAATTGAGCGGTACCCAAACTTCTATTAATTGAGCATCATCACTGCCAACAATACTTTTTTAAATCAAATGATCACTCTTGCCAAGCCCAAGAAATCACCTCGCCAACGAATCCTAGGTATCGGGCCGTCTATCGCCGCGGATCTGATCTGTATTGTTATTACGCGGGTTGAGCAGCTGCGGGGTCGTTCGCCACTGGCGCTTTATGATGGAGTTTGCGACGCCAGCGGCGCGATTCATGATCGCTGTCTGCTTTATGTATTTCGTTGCGCGGTGTATTACGCCTCAACGGCGCAACACGAGCTTGAAAAGCTAAAATGGTGGAACTGGGAAGAAGCGCCGGCAAGCTAGAATTTTTGTCATACTTTGTTACAAACCCCAGCATTCGCGCGGTTGTACAGCCGTTTTAGGCTGAAACGGCAAGTTTGGTGTGGACGTTGGCTTTCCCGTATTATATCGCTGCAACTTTTTAAATCATGCGCCGTCATAGTCACAAGTAACTATTGTGGCGAGCAATACTTTAATTTACTTTTATCTGAGGAGACACCCAATGAAGGATTTGAACGTGCAAAACCGTCGTACCGCTTTGAAGATGATGTCGATCGGTTTGGCGAGCATTCCACTGCTTTCAATCTCAAAAGCATCAGTAGCTGCACCCAGCCCGCTGCGCGCGTCTTTGGCATATCAGGAAAAACCGAAAGATGGTCACAAATGCTCGAACTGTATGCAATTTGTACCGGGCAAAACGGCCAAAGAAAATGGTGGCTGCAAGCTGATGGCAGGTGATACCGGTATCAGCCCTGAAGGCTGGTGTACTGCGTGGGTTGAATTGAAAAAAGCGTAATTAAGGACTGCCCGGTTTGAAATCGTTTGACGCCGCCATTTCAGATGTACCTTCAGCAATAGCCAATTTGTTTGTACATTCATCGCGCTCGCCTGTAACATCGAGAGCCATGAAAACGCGAACCGCTGAAACGCCTCCGTCTGCCGGCGTCGACGAGAAAAAAACACGCACCCCTGCATCTTCGGAACAGGCCAAAGTTGACGACCTTTTGATTCGTCGCTTTTGTGATGGTGACTTAAAGGCTTTTGAGATTTTGGTTGTGAAGTATCAACGGCGCATCGCGGCGGCCATCAACGCGATGGTGCGGAACGACGGTGTGGCCGAAGAATTAACCCAAGAAACTTTTTTGCGTGCCTATCGTGGCTTGCCGAATTTCCGTTTTGAAAGTGCATTTTCGACGTGGCTTTACGCGATTGCGCGTAATACAGCGACGTCCTACCATCGGGACGGTCATGGCCGGGCAGACAACGCGGTTTCGCTGGATGCGTTGACAGAAGAGTTTGGTTCAGGCGAGGCTTCACTCATCGGTGGTGCCGCCCACGAACGTACTGCGAGCAGCCCTGAAGAAGAAGTCGCCACGCAGCAACTACTGGCGCGGATTCAGCTTGCCGTCAGTGATCTTCCGCCGCAAATGCGCGACGCATTGGTACTCCGCGAAATGGAAGGGCTGAGTTATGTTGAGATTGCTGAAAAGCTGGGCGTGCCACTGAACACCGTGCGCTCGCTCATTTTTAGAGCGCGCGAAAGTGTGGCCAATGACATTAACTCCATGCTCGATTCGACCATCCGCGGGAGGCTTGAATGAGTCCGGATGAAAACAATAATGGCGGCGCAGAAAAAAGCGCAGACAGTTTAGAAAAGATGAGCGTAGAAATGAATGATGGAATGAGCGAAAACATGGGAATATCCGCACTGCTGGATGAAGAGATTTCATCGGCCGAATTTACAATTTTATCGGCACAATATAGCGCCAGCCCCGCGATGATTGCAACGCTTAAAACCCAACGTTATGTGCAAGACGCGCTTGCCGGTTTTAGCAGTCCTGACTACCTTTATACCGAGCGCATCATGGCTTTTATTCAGCGCTCGATTTCCATAAAATAGTTAGGTAATACGCGCGCTACAGTCTCAATCGACTCGCGCCAGCGTTAGCGATAAACCACGGGTTCTTTCAATCAAATCCCCGTAACCGCGTTCAATCCGGTTAATCGACGTAATCGACGTTTCGCCCGAAGCAAGAGCGGCGGCCATCACATAGGCAAGCCCGGCGCGAAGATCGGGAACATTGAGCGTCAAGCCATCCGAATGCAATGGCGTTGGCCCCTGAATAATCGCGCTATGGGGGAAATCACGGCCACGGAATCGACATGCGACTGAGCCCAGGCAATGCGTTTCAATTTGGGTTTTAGCGCCTAATGCAGACAGCGCGTTCAAGTAGTCGAAACGGCGCTCGTAAACTGTTTCATGAATGATCGAGGTGCCTGTGGCTTGCGTGAGCATCACCGCGAATGGCTGCTGCCAGTCGGTCGCAAAGCCAGGGAAAACATCTGTTTCGAGTACGGTGCTTTTTAATTTATGACGGCGAAAAAAGCGAATCGATTTCGCGCCCTCAATTGACACACCACCGCCGACACTATTGAACGGACCAAAAAAATTAATCAGCGTTGACGGATCAATGCCGTCAACAATGATTTCGCCGTCGGTTGCCGCGGCCAAGGCTGCCCACGAGGCGGCTTCAATGCGGTCGCCAAGAACTTCGAAAGTGGTGCCGTAAAGTTTGTCGACGCCCTCGATAATCAGCTCGCGATTTGGCATTAACTGAACACGTGCGCCCATGGTGTTGAGCATCGTGATCAACGCAATGATTTCGGGTTCGGTGGCGACGTTTTCAATGATGCTGGTGCCTTCGGCCAGCACGCCTAGGAATAAACAGCTCTCCGTCGCGCCGACGCTGGGATAGGGCAGTTTATAGTGACATGCTTTAAGCGGCCCGCGGCGTGTGGCGCGATAACCATCGTCGCTCACGGTAATTTCCGCTCCAAACATTTTTGCCGCGTCCAAATGAAAATCCACCGGCCGGGCGCCGATATTGCAGCCTGAAACCACCGGCACGTGCGCCTCGCCCAAACGATGCAGCAAGACTCCCAATAGCAGAATTGGAATTCGATTAGAGCCGCTGTCTGGGATTGGCACTTTGGCTGAGGCAAGTTTGGTCGCGTCAATGGTGATGTCTGACGCGTCGTTCCAGCTGAGCTTCGCGCCCGAAGCCGCAAGCATTTCACAGGTGATTTCGACGTCGCCAATTCGCGGTGTGTTAAGCAATTTGGTTTCGCCTTCGGCCAGCAAGGCCGCGACCATCGCTTTGGTCGCAAAATTCTTTGCGCCCAAGCCTTTGATGCGCCCGCTGACCGGCTGGCCGCCACTGATGACATATTTAGGTTGTTTGGCTTGCATCAACATTTTTTGCTCGATTCCAGATCACAGGTTTTCAATGGGAGAATACTAACCGATGAAATGCACGTCGGCGAAAGCAATCATGTCAAAAATGTGATTTGTAAGATTGGTGAAAAGATAGTGGGGCATTTCAGCATGAACGCTTGACGGTGATGAATCTGCTTTTAGGCGAACAGGTTCATGTGTGTTATCCGGCGCATAGGGCAGTTAGTGCAGATGTACTCATAAAACCCATATTTCCGTTAGCGGTAAAAGTCACAGGCCCATTTATTGGCGGGCGTCTCGAACCATTTTTATGCTAAAGCGCGCTCCAGCTGCGGAGTTTATAAATTTTATATAAATAGGATGAACACCTCTAACCCAACATCTGCGCTTCTACCGTCGTCGCCCGCGACACTCGCCTGCGAAGACATCGCCAGCAGCTCGCAATTTCGTAGGCTAACCAACATTGCGGGCATTGCGGTTGAGCTTCGATACCAGAGCTCGAATAATTTTGTAGGTCGCGACCTTTACTCGCCGTTAGATTGCGGCTGGCTGCACAGCGACGGTGCGACCGCGCTCGAGGCGTCCGTTGCTTGGCTAAAAAGAGCGCGCCCGGATTTATCGCTGCTGGTGTTTGATGCATTGCGCCCGCAGCGGGTGCAGGAGCAGCTTTGGGCTTCTCTGCAGGGTACGGATTTGCTGGGCTACTTGGCCAATCCCGTGCGCGGTTCGATCCATTCATTTGGGATGGCCATAGACATCACGCTGGTTGATCGTGCCGGACGCGAGCTCGATATGGGCACACCGTTTGATGATCTCACCGAGCGATCGCACCCCGCGCTCGAACACATGTTCTTGGCGAGCGGAGATTTAACAACGATTCAAATTGCCAATCGACAATTGCTGCGTGCAGCTATGGAGCCGGGTGGTTGGCAGGGTATTAGCAGTGAATGGTGGCATTTTGATTGCGGAGATCGTGATCAGGTCCGCGACACTTACATTCGGATTCTATAAATCGGTGTCGGTTGCGCTGCATATTTTGCTAGCTACCCGAGTATGCAGACAACGGCAGCGCCCACTTTGATTCCGTTTTTGATTTTGATACCCAGTCAACCAGAGCATCCAATATTGGTTGGGCGACACTGCTGACTGCGAGTGGATGATTAATAAATGCGGCAATAACGCATGTTTCATTGTTGCCATCTGGCACGTAGCCTGCCAACGCCGCCACGTCCTTTAAAGTGCCGGTTTTTAGCCTGGCGCGCTCAGCGACCGCAGTATCGCGCAAGCGGCGGCGCATGGTGCCGTCAAGGCTAGCAATCGGCAGGCTCGCTAAAAATTCAGGTGCCCAATTGCTTCGTGCACCCTCGATCAACAAATCCGTCATTTGAGAGGGCGTTATCCGTTCTGTGCGCGATAATCCTGAGCCGTTATCCAGCACCAATCCACTGGCATTGATCTTGTGCTTAGCGAACCATTCACGAATTTCTTGCTCAGCCCTTACTGAGGTTCTAACGGGGGCAAGAGCTTTAACACTCACGTTTGCGTTCCCCGTGAGTGTTCGTTGAGGCTGAGCGCCCAAGGTCAGATAAAGTTGTCTCGCCAGAGCATTATCCGACGGTTTATTGATTTCACGAATCACTTCCGCCAGTGGATGCGATCGATGCTCGGCAAGAATTCGTGCGCGTTCGCTAGCGCTCTCTTCGCGTGTGCTGCCTGTAAACGTACCGCCCAACTGCCGCCACATCGATCTAAACAGACGATCTGCAAAATCAACGCGATCCAGCATATTTAGCTCAGTGTTGATAGTGCAGTTTTTAGGAAAAGTGCCGTTTAATTTGATCTGGATGGTATTACTTGCGTCGCGACTGACGGTGGGCGAAACCCAGCCGTCCTCCCAATCAGCGCAGGCGCGTTCAACGAGCGCCATGTTCGAGACAATCGCCACCTTATCGAGTTGCGGCGTTGCGCCGACCGTGATTTTTTCATCGTCCGCCGATAAATAAATTTGGGTCAAATTCATGTTCAGCAATAGAGCATCCGGAATCACGTTGTAGCGAAATTCGGGTGACTCGTCGAAGGGCGGCACACCGATATCTATGCGCGGCGGCTGAAAGAATTCTCTATCAATCACCAGATTGCCGCGAATCTCTTTTATGCCTTTATGACGCAATGTTTGCAGCATCGATTCAAATGCCTGCCAATCGAGATTTGCATCGCCAAACCCACGCAGGATGAGATCACCCCGCAAAACTTCATCTGCGATATTTGCTACGCTCGCAAACTCGGTGCGCCCGCGATAAGCCGGGCCCAGACGTTCTATACCGATAAGCGTAGTCACTAATTTCATCGTTGATGCTGGTTGCATGCTGCGTTGCGGCTGATAAGAGAGAACGACAGCGCCATCTGACAGCCGAACCACCTTAGTACCAATTGCGTCAGGTGGTATTTTGGCCGCACGCAGTAGGTTCAAAACCGACTCAGGCAAAGGCTGAACCGGCTGCGCAGACGCGGCTCGCGCAAGACTTATCGTCACAAAAAACAATAGAAATACAGTTATGGCGAGGGCGCGGTGCATGATGGTATTCGTGTCCTGATTATGGCTTTTCCCAAACACTTATTCCGGTGCATTCGCCACCGTCTCATTTCTGCAACGTGGTCTGGCAAAGATGGCGATTTGACTGATGCAGGCCTTGCATTTCTGCGCGGTAGGTTGCACAGTAGCAAATATTGGTAGTTTATTGGTATTAATGCAACTGCGTTGGGTCATGCATCATCGTGCTAACCAGCCAGTGCTACTTTGCTCTTTCTGGTTGCCAAGCAAATTTAATAGTCGGATTTGTATTTGGCTGACTTTAAGAAACGACATAAAAACAAGAAAAAATTAACGCGCAGCAAGTCGCATAGAACCAGTGTACGCGGTAAAAAATCAGCATCTAACCAGGAGAGCACCGTGAAACTAAAGAAAATTGTACAAGTTATATCTTTAATTTGTCTGGCCAGCCCCGCGCTCGCACAGACGCCACCTGATCCACTGGTAAGCGAGCCGGCAAAGCCGCAAAAAATTGAAAAGGTAGTTATTACCGGCAGTAGTATTAAACGCGTTGCCGATGAAGGCGCACTACCGGTACAAGTTATCACGGCGTCAGATATCAGAAAGCTCGGAATTACCAGCGCGGAACAGTTGCTTGCCACCATCAGTGCTGCCGGTAATGGTATCAATAATATGACTACCAACCAGGGTAGCGATTTTCTGAATAGCACCAGCTCGCGCTCGCTGCCAAATAACGGCGCAGCAGGTGCCGATTTACGTGGGCTCGGCGCGCAATATACGCTCGTACTGCTCAACGGTCGTCGGACCACTTCCCACGCGCTGAACGGCAAATCAGTGGACTTAAATTCAATTCCGCTCGCTGCTATCGACCATGTTGAGATTCTGAAAGATGGCGCATCCGCTATTTATGGAACTGATGCGATCGGCGGCGTCATCAACTTTATCCTCAAAAAAGATTACACCGGTCTCGAGCTCACGGCCTTTGGTGACGTAACTCAGCATGAATTTGGCAATATTTATAGTGGTTCTGTACTTGCGGGGATTGGCAATTTAGCGACGGATAAATACAACCTGATGGCGAGCCTTACTTACGACACGAATGGTCGCTTACGGGGTAGTCAGCGCGATTTCCAGAACGGCAATCAACCAAGTCGGGGATTGTCACCGGATACTACCGGCACCCCGTTCGCTAATCTCGGAACCGCCACCGGCACTGCAATAGCGCGAGCGATTCCCACTCTCGCTGGTTTCCCGAACGTTACCAACGGTTACAGCCGCGTCAGTATTCTTGCCCTCCAAGGTAAGTGTGAAACCATCCCCGATATGTATATTTATCGCGGCGACATCACGGGCTTCCCGCGCAATAACGCTGCTTGCGCGTACGACTATGGCAAACAATGGAGCTTGATGCAGCCCGTAGACCGCACCAACTTAGTCTCTCGCGGAACTTGGGCAATTTCCAACGACCACACCGCATTCGTTGAGGTCGTCGGCTCACGAACCAAATCGTCGCTGGAATACACGCCCATCCAGATTACCAATCAAAACTATCCGGCCTTCATTACCAACACGGCGGGCGCAACGGTACGCTCGCCCTACTATCAAGACCTGACAGGTTTGGTTCCCGGATTCAACAACCAGCTACCGGAACGTATCCGCTGGCGTTGTCTGGAATGTGGCCCGCGTCAGCAAGATACGACGAGCGATACATATCGCGTGCTGGTGGGCATGGATGGCGTACTCGGCGGATGGGACTATAAACTGGGCCTCTCCACAGCGCAGAGTAAAGCATCGACACTGCTCGGCGACGGCAATATGCTGCAGGCGCCTATCGAGGCTGCGTTAAGAAGCGGGCTGATCAACCCGTTTTTGTTGCCCGGCCAAACCCAGACCCAAGCGGCGACTGATTTAATTAACGCAGCAAAAGCCAGGGGCTTGTCGCTATATGGCGGCAAGGGCAGCACGAAAGAGTTGGATGGTAGCGTCAGCAAAGAGCTGATGACCTTACCTGCCGGGCCATTGGCAGTGGCGGTGGGCTTCGACATTCGTAAGGAGAATTATCGCTTCAAGGAAGATCAGGATACCCAGCCGCCGATCTTGGGCGTGACCGCGCCATCATCGCTCAACGCAGTCAGCCGCGACATCAAGGCGGTCTATGGAGAGTTGCAAATCCCCGTGATTAAGAATCTGGATGTACAGCTGGCGGTGCGATATGACAAATATAGCGACTTCGGCTCTACCACCAATCCCAAAGTCGCTGCGCGCTGGGCACCCATCCCGCAGCTGGCGTTTCGAAGCTCGTATAGCACTGGCTTCCACGCGCCAGATTTTGATGCGTTGTATGGTGGCGACACCACGGGCCAGTTCAATAGTGACATCAACGATCCGGTGCTGTGCCCTACCGGAAAAGAGCCCGTGGGTTGCGGCATCCGGCCGCTTATCATCGGCACAAGTAATCCGAATTTGAAGGCGGAAAAATCCAAGCAGTTTTCGGCGGGTTTTGTTGTGCAGCCAGCACCATGGCTCTCCGCCAGTGTAGATTTTTGGCAGATTGAACTGACTGATAGGATTGGTGCGCTGTCGGGTCAAGCGCTTGTCAGTAACTATGCGCAGTATCAGCAATATGTGACTCGCATCGACGGCGAAATTGATAGTGTTACCTCGCCGACTTTTAACCTCGCCGGAGACAAGACGAAGGGCGCAGATATTAATCTGACCGGTGATTGGAAGACCAGCGTGGGCCGATTTGTAGCCACTCTCGACGGCACCTACACCGATAGTTTTAAGAGCCGCTTTAGCGCTTCTGATCCTTTCACCGAACTGGTCGGTAAATTTGGCAATACCACCAACGGTTTCAACCTTCATTTAAGATGGAAACATGCTGCGAAAATTACCTGGGAGCAGGGTGATTGGAGTGGTACGCTGGCGCAAACCTACGCATCGAGCTACGAATCAGAGCGTGATGGTTTCGGGGCAGGATTCACGTCTCCGCTCGCGCCGACTCGCGTAGATAGCTACACCCTCTACCACTTGACGGGTACGTATACGGGTATCAAAAACGTCACCATCACCGCAGGAATTAAAAATCTGCTCGACACGAAGCCTTCATTTTCCTCGCATAACGTGGATAACGTGGCCGGTGCTGGCTGGGATGCGCGGGTGGGTGATCCGCGGCTGCGGTCATTTATTTTGCGGTTGACGTACAAGTTCTAGCCTGTCTGCAATCTTAGAAAACAAGCAGGGTATTCCATTTGGGATACCCTGTTTTTATTGCGGCGTATGCTTGGTTTCAATAGTTCGCGTGGAGCTCATTTAATGTAGCCTGGCGATTTTATGAAGTTCACGAAGCATAAATCGAAAGCAACGATGAATAGACGCCGCTTTGCGAAAATTTGCACACAACACGGCTTTTCCGCCTTGGCAGCCGTTGGTATCGTGCCTGCCGTTGCGCGCGCCACGGTACCCGCAGGTCCCAATTCGGCTCCGATCCGCGCCTCGACTGTAAACACAAGGGGTGTTGCTTCTAAGGCGCGGCGCTTGGTCAAACCTGCCAAGCTCAATCGCGGAGACTTGGTTGGCCTGATTGCGCCATCGGGCGCAACTGACGCCGTATTTGTTGAGCAGCGTGTTAAAAATCTCGAGGCGTTTGGCCTCAAAGTGAAGGTGAGTCGAAATATCCTGGCCTCGCGCGGCAATACCGCAGGCACCGTGGCCGCGAGGGTGGCTGACCTGCATGATATGTTTGTGGATCGCGAGGTAAAAGCTATCTGGGCGGTGCGCGGCGGCTCGGGGGCGTCGCAATTACTCCCTGCAATCGACTACGGCCTCATTCGCCGACATCCCAAAATCTTGGTTGGCTATTCCGACATCACCGCGCTGCATCTAGCCTTGCTCAGAAAGTCTGGATTGGTGACTTTTCACGGTCCGGTTGCCTCGGCCTCTTTCACTGATTACACCTCGGCACAGCTTGAAAGCGTGTTGATGACGGCGCAGCCTAGTATAACGATCAAGATGGCTGCTGAAAACGCGCAGAGAGCTTTAGAGGCGCCGCAGTTCGGTATCCGCGTAATGAGCCCGGGAGTTGCTGTTGGGCGCCTGGTAGGCGGTAATTTGAGCGTGATGAGTGCACTAATCGGCACGCCATACGCCGCAGAGCTGAACGGTAGCCTGCTGTTCCTTGAAGAAGTTGGCGAAGCGCCATACCGGATTGATCGTATGCTCACGCAACTCGCGCAAAGTGGCGGTCTCAAAAAAGCGGCGGGCGCGATGCTGGGCGTGTTTCAAAAGTGCGTGGTCCCCGAAGGCGAAGCTTCACTAACGCTGGCCGAAACGTTGGACGATCATTTTGCGGCGGCTAAATTGCCATCAGTTTATGGCTTCTCGTTCGGGCATATTGCCGATCAATTCACAATCCCGGTCGGCGTGATGGCGCGCTTGGACACCGCAAATGCGAGCCTTACATTGTTGGAATCCCCTGTTGCCTAAAATGTGGAGCGTGTGCACAAACCGCGAAATGATAATGGTGGTAGACGTTATGCTGAAGGATGCCTAGCGCAAAATCAGCACAGCCATTCTGTCGGGGTAAAATCCGCGAATGCAAAACTTCTGGATTGCGTCGGGTTTCGACACCCTCGTTAAAAATGATCACGGCTGGTTGCGGGTGACGCCGGATTATTTAAGATTTATTCTAGCGCGCCCCGAGCTGGCGCCCATTGCTGAATCGGGTCCCCGCGAGCTAGCCCTTCATGCGCTGTTGATTGACGATCCGCTTCGTAAAATATTACCCGATGAGTTGGTTGCGATTGAAGATGCAGATGCGCGCGGTAATTACGTTTATTTTTTGAAGCTCCGCAAAGCGTTGCTGGACGCTATTACGCTGGAGCGGTTTTATCTGCAGTCTTTTCGTAAAGGCACAATTGATTTGCCGCCGGTGTTTCTTGAGCTTGCCGCGCAGGCGATTGTGCGGGGTTTGCTGGACGGCGTTGACGATCCATATGAAGTTCGCGCGGGTGAAATGTTTTTTCGTCGACAGCGGATTTCGATTGAAGGGGGACAAGTCCTCGCCGCCGATGCAGAGACGATCCAGATGTTCGCTGAGACCGGCGGCTTTGGCAGCATCGGCCGATTGATTGCGCAGCAGGGCACGGCCCTGGCAAGTGTCAACATGGATGTGATGTCGCATGAGAATGCACAGCTTTATTGGCTGCGTGAAAATCGTTATTCGTACCTCCTCGATCTCACCTATGGACGGGCTGGAGAGCAAGCACTGGCGAGGCTCTTAGGAAGGTGGGTTAAGCATTTTTTAGGGGTAGGGGTCAGTGTTGAAGCGCTGCCTAGCATTGACGACGATGCCTGGCGCTGGCATGTCGGGCTGGACGCAGAAGCTACGCTGATCCTGAACGATTTATACGAAAAAAATGACGTTGATGAGGCGCGATTGAAACGTTTGATTTCATTATTTCGCCTGCGCTTTGATGATGCAGCGGATATGCGCGCTGATGTCGCGGGCAAACCCGTCTATCTGGGCATGGCGATCACGGAAGATAATGTGTTGAAGCTCAAGCCGCAAAATTTGCTGATTAATTTACCGTTGAAAAATAACGGCTAATATGTAAGCGAGCTAAGTTTTTATCTGAATTTTAATTTTGTTTTTGAAGGTAATTTCATGAGTCCCCAATCTGATCACCCCGCCGTACAAATGTTGCGCAGTGAAATCGAAATCATGATGGCAGACCGGGAAGCGCTACTGCGCGTCGCGGGAGCCGCGGCAAAATTTGTTGAAAATATGAACATGACCAAGCTGCCGGTGTCATCAATTCCGTTGGCGCAGGCCATTTCAAGCGCGGTAAATGCCCTTTCCGAGGACTCGCTTCGTGATGCCTTGGAGAGCTTGCAGGGCCGATAGCGTGAGTTGCCGCCATGTCTACAACGCGCGTTCTCGTATTTGCGTTGGTGGAAAAGGCTTCAATCAAGCACGTCAATTTTTAGCAAAGATATTGCGCATCGGTATTACAACGTAACCGGCAAAAATATCGGGGAAAGCATGCCGATTGCTTTCGATTCAAATATGCTCTGGGTTCGGCTCTTCACTGATAAAAAAATAAAAATGGGTTTTGAAGTACCGCTGTCATATGCGCGACGTAATCGTCCGTTCACCAAACGCATTGGTCGTTTGGTGATGCGTTTATCCGGCTGGCGTTTTGACGGTGAATTGCCGGATGTGCCCAAAGTACTGATCAGCGTTGCGCCGCACACCACTAATTGGGATTTTGTCGTCGGTGTGATGACCTTATGGTCGCTGGACTTAAAACTTTCTTTTATCGGCAAGCACACCTTGTTTCGTGGCTGGTTTGGCATCTGGTTGCGTTCGATGGGCGGAATACCCGCGGATCGGCGCGCGAAGCGCGGATTAGTCGGCGAGGTGGTGGACGCGTTCAATGCCGCGGAGAAATTGGTGCTCGCGCTCTCACCCGAGGGGACGCGTGCGCGGGATAAAGGCTTCAAAAGCGGTTTTTTGCATATCGCGTACGGCGCAAATGTGCCCATCTTGCTAGCGTATTTTGATTTCAAGAATCGGGTTATCGGCTTCGGACCGATGTTCCATCCGACGGGCGATGTTGAAGCAGACCTCGAATTTGTTATCGATTTTTATCGACCGATTCGTGGTAAGCATTTGAAGAACTGGCAAGCGTAGCCGCCCGTCGTCGCATTCCTTTGACAAGAAAATGTTGTGAAGCCCCAATTCAGCGCGCTTGTTTCGTGCACCCGCGCATCAATGGTGCGATTGATATTCCAAGTCGCGAAGCATGTCACTGCATTAGGAACCGCTAATGCATTGAATATTCTGAAGAAATTATTTTTGAGGGAGTTGGCACGGCAAATGCTAATAAGGATCTGCCAAAGAGCGATCTTTGGCAATTTCTCCTCCGAGAGCGGTTTGCCCGGCACCTTATAGGTTGCCGGGCATTTTTTTGCATGTCGGACGTGGAGGTTGGTTATTGCCAACGTTTTGATCGGGCCATCTGCGAATCCGTTCTTAACTGTGAGGCCGATCGAAACCATCGGGACCCGGCTTGGCGTAAATCGTTTAATCAAAACGACCCTGAATTACTCTTCAACTTTGGGTTGCTGCACGCGGCGAAATAATGCGGCCGTTGCTTTGGGTTGTTTGCCGCGCGGTGATTTCGATGCGGCGAGTGCGGCGGATGCGGTGGCGGCGGCATCTTTTTCGGCGGGGGTCTTTACTTTCGACTCGTAGGGTTTGCTGACATCAAAATCGCCACCTGGGGTGGGCAGCCGTGCGGTGTGTGTTGGGGGCGCATCGGATTGTCGGCGGGGTCGCATACGATTCGCATCCTTGTCGTCGCGTGGTGGAGGGCGACGCGCCGTGCTGTCGACCTCTTTACCGCCGCCAGTTGTGGCTGCGCGTATATGGGTACGTTCAGATTCACGCCCTGCACGGTTGCCTAGTTCGTTGCGCTCGCTCGCTGTGCCAGAGGTGCGCGCGGCACCCGAGGCACTGGAGCGGGCAGGGGTTCGGGTTTCTGCGTCGAACTCCGGCGCGGTCAAGCGTGGAATTTCTCGCTTCAACAGCTTTTCAATGCCGGCCAGATATTCTTTTTCATCCGGGCTGACCAACGAAATCGCTTCGCCCGGCGTGCCGGCCCGGCCGGTGCGGCCAATCCGATGCACATAGTCTTCCGGTGTGTTGGGCAACTCGTAATTAATGACGATCGGCAACTGGTCAATATCGATACCGCGTGCGGCCACATCGGTTGCCACCAGAAATTTGATCTTGCCGGTCTTGAATTCATCTAACGCCAACGTCCGCTCGCCTTGGGTGCGATCGCCGTGAATGGCGGTGGCAGAAAGGCCGTCTTTAATTAGTTGGCGGGTGAGACGGTCCGCGTCGCGCTTCATGCGTACAAAAATCAAGGCTTGCTGCATATTACGGGACCGAATCAGATGGGTCAGCAGGGCGTGTTTTCGCGCGGTATCGACCTCGTAGGCCTGATGTGTGACCAGTTCAGCCGGTGCATTGCGGCGTGCAACCTCGATCATGGTCGGGTTGCGCATGAATTGGCTGGCCAGGCGTTTTATTTCTTCCGAAAAGGTCGCCGAAAAAAGCAGGTTCTGGCGCATCGGCGGCAGTACCGCGAGGATGCGTGTAATGGCGGGCATAAAACCCATGTCGAGCATCCGGTCTGCTTCATCAAAAACGAGAATTTGCACCTGCGATAAATTGATACTTTTGCCCTCAAGGTGATCGAGCAGGCGACCCGGCGTGGCCACCACAATCTCTACCCCTGCCTGCAGCGCCTTGATCTGCGGCTTGATATCAATCCCGCCATACACCACGGCCACGCGTAGCGGCAGATGTTTGCTGTAGGTGCGAATCGATTGCTCCACTTGTGCCGCGAGCTCGCGAGTGGGTACTAATACCAGCGCACGCACGGGATGGCGGGCGGGCGATGGGCTGCTGCTCGCGTTTGGTGCCAGCAGTTGGAGCAATGGCAGCGTAAAGCTGGCGGTCTTACCGGTGCCGGTCTGGGCACAGCCCATGATGTCCAGCCGCGCGAGAATGGCGGGAATCGCCTGTGCCTGAATCGGGCTGGGTTCGGTGTAGCCCTGATCTTCAACTGCGCGCAGCAGTTCGGGAATTAGATTGAGTGAGGCAAACGAAGTCGGTGAAGACATTTTGTGAAACTTTCCAATACAAATCAATAAGGTAACGAAAAAACAATCCCACATTGTACCGCGATGAAGGCTAAAACCTTCACCTCGAAAACCTCAGTATTTTGGTTGCTGAGGACGCAGAATGCAGCGCAGCTCAATCAGCAAACGCTGTGATGTTAAATCTGACGCCATTTTTGCCGCCGAAGTCGGCGCAACTTGCCCGCTAATGCCTGAGCAAAAATGCCATTTTTTCTGAGCGCGGCAGTTGCTTGATTTTATATTCCGCTTTTGACGCGCTGGAGCGATCGTCAAACGCGATTGAGCCGATCAAGCGTTGGGGTGGATTGGCTCGGGTGTACTTGGCTCCTTTGCCGCTCGCATGTTTGGCATAGCGAGCCTCAACATCGGTGGTGATACCCGCGTAAAGTGCGCCGTTGCGGCATTCGATTAAATACAAAAACCACACCGATTACGCGGCCTTTAAAGTTGATCCGCGCTTGACCACAACGGCCTCGCGGATCGGCAGATTGCATAGCGCAGCAGCGAGCGCCAGAACCATATCGGCCACCCACATCCAAGTGTAATTGCCTTGCTGCGTGACTGCGATACCGCCCAACCATGCGCCAAAAAATCCGCCGATTTGGTGCGATAGCAGGGTGAGCCCGAACAGCGTGGAAAGATATCGTGTGCCGAAAAGTTTGCCGACCACGCCAGCCGTGGGCGGAACCGTCGCAAGCCAGGTAAAGCCCAAGGCGACCGCAAAAATGTAGAACGTTGTGGCGGTTTTGGGGGCCAGCAAATACAGCCCGACAATGAGCGCCCGCGATGCATACATCCAGACCAAAATAGTTTTGCTGCGGCAACGTCCGACGCCCCAGCCGGCCATCAAGCTGCCGACAATATTGGCCAAGCCGATAATGGCCAGCGACCAACCGGCAACATTCGGGGGCAGCCCGCACAGCTGGATTTCGCCAGGCAAATGGGTAACCAAAAAAGCAATATGAAAGCCGCAGGTGAAGAAGCCTGCGTGTAGCAGCAAATAGCTGCGGTCTTGCAGCGCTTCGTAGACGGCTGTTCTAAGCGGCTTGTCTGATGGAGATACCCGAACGCTTGTAGCAATTTTTGGCTCAGATGCCGCGTCGGTGCTGGTGTTTGACTTGCGGGCATCAGACTGTTTTCGCAATAGCCAGGCCATTGGCAAAGCAACAAGCGAGATTATGGCTAGCGACCACATCGCCCCCATCCAACCTAATACCGTGATGATTTTTTGTAGCAGCGGCGCGAATAAAAATTGTCCGAACGAGCCGCCCGCATTGATGACACCCGCCGCCATCCCGCGTCGCTCGGCAGGCACGCGCTTTGCCGTGGCACCAATCAGCACCGCAAAACTGCCCGCACCCGATCCGGCTGCGGTCAAAATTCCGATTGACAAAACCAAACCGAAGCCCGATCCCATCAACGGTGTAAGCGCGTAACCGATGGCCAATATGACGGCGCCGGCCGCCAGTACCCGGCCCGGGCCGTAGCGATCTGCGACCGCGCCTGCAATCGGCTGAACCGCGCCCCAAACGAATTGTCCAACCGCCATCGCAAAACTGATGGAGGCGATACCCAAACCTGTCGCTGTATTGATGGGTGAGACGAACAAGCCTTGGGATTGGCGCGCTCCCATGGTGATCATGAGCAGCGCAGCGGCGACCAAAACGATAAACCAGAAGGTATGCGGTTGTTTTGAAGATGTCATAAGCGTCTAGGATAGTTTGGTAGCGATTGCAGCTGACGATAACAAACGAAAGCAATCGGCAACGGTAACGGCATTAGCAATATCCAATAAAGATAGCAGAATCCACTGTAAGCTCGGCACTTGGATTAAATGCAGCGGCGTCACAAACCTTTTTCTGAATGAGCTTATTACGCTGCTGTGCATAGCGTTGGTTTGGCTGCATGTGGCTCAAGCGAATTGCAGGTCGATCGAAATCGGCGCTGATTGTAATCGCCGCCAGGAAATTGAAGCGCCCGAAAAAGAATATGAAAAAAGCCATCGATATAGTTAAAGAGCATCCCGCCGTCATGCACCTCGGCCCGGGCTTGATTACGGGTGCGGCGGATGATGATCCGTCGGGCATTGCGACCTACTCACAAGCCGGCGCGCAGTTCGGTTTTAATATGCTGTGGACGGTGTTATTCACCTACCCGCTGATGGTCGGTATTCAGATGATCAGCGCTCGGCTCGGCTGCATCACCGGAAAGGGACTCGCGTCAAATATTCGCGAGCATTTTCCCGCTTGGGTTTTGTATGCCGTGGTCGGGCTGTTGCTGATCGCAAATACAATCAATATTGCCGCCGACATTGCCGCGATGGCGGAGGCGCTGCGATTGATCGCTGGCGGGTCGACACATATTTACGCGGTCACTTTCGGCTTGTTGTGCCTCGTGCTGCAGGTGTTTTTGCCCTATGAAAAATATGTGCGTTATCTAAAATGGCTGACACTTGCGCTGCTGTCATATGTGGCGGAGCTGTTCACGATTCACGTGCCGTGGACGGAAGTCGTTGCGCGGGCGGTATGGCCACATCTATCGCTCGATAATGATGCGATCACGGTCATCGTAGCGGTGTTCGGCACCACCATCAGCCCGTATCTTTTCTTCTGGCAAGCCGCGCAGGAAATGGAAGATCTGCGCTCTAAAAATGCCCATGGCAACAACGATGCCGGGGCGCAGCCGAGCTTTGCACAATCATCGAAAAACAGCGCCAAGATCGTTTCATCGGCCGCAAACGGAAACGCAAACGCAAATGAAACCGGCCAAGTCGGGCAAGCGAGCAGCATCGATAACGTGACCGAGGTCGTTATCAGAGGCCACTTGCGGCGCATTAAATGGGACACATACGTTGGCATGGGTTTCTCGAATCTGGTGGCTTTTTTTATTATTCTCACCACCGCCGCGACCCTGCATGTCAGTGGCATCACCAATATTCAGACCTCGGCGCAAGCCGCTGAAGCGTTGCGGCCGTTGGCGGGAGATTTTACGTTTCTCTTGTTCAGCCTCGGCATTATCGGTACTGGCATGCTAGCCGTACCTGTACTGGCCGGTTCAGCGGCTTATGCGGTCGCTGAGACGCTCGATTGGCGCACCGGACTTGATCTGAAGCTTGAAGAGGGCAAAGGCTTTTACAGCATTATTTCAGTGGCTACTTTAGGCGGCGTGATTCTTTGTTTCACGCCGATTGATCCCATGAAGGAGCTTTTTTATAGTGCCGTTATCAATGGCGTCATCGCCGTGCCGATCATGATCGTGATGATGTTGCTAGGCTCTCGCCGTGAAGTGATGGGCGACTACGCGATCGGCCCGCGGTTGCGCCGACTCGGCTGGGCCGCCACGGTGATCATGGCGATTGCGGTAGTGGCGATGCTGGTGACGATCTAGATTTTAAACGCCAGCATTGGCGGGCATCTTGGGGAAAAAAGTGCTGTAAAGCGCCGCCAATACTGGTGTTTAGTTTATTTTTCTGACGGATTTGTATAGCGCCGCCATAGCCATTCGAGCGGACCTTGGCGATACAGACGAAGGTAATAGTGACTCGCTACGACTTGAAATGCATAAATCATGATGGCCAAAATGAACAGCTCGCCCTGTCTTAGCCTTGCACCCCAGCCGAGTCCATAGCCGTAGAGTAAGAACGTCATGGCAAAGGATTGAAAAACATAGTTGGTCAGCGCGAGCTTGCCGGCGGGCGCGAACAGCGCAATCAGTGTTTGACCAAGTGGCGACGTCGCCACCAGCGCCAAGCCCGAAATATAGGCAAGCGCAAAGACAGGCACCAACGTTGATATCGCCACGTCCAGCCAAATGGTGTCTACCGAGAATGCGTTTGCCATCGACCAGCCCTTGATCGTGAACGCGATATTAATCGGCAGTCCGACCAGCAGCGACACCACAAAAATTCGCGTCAGCAATGCCCGATGTTTTTCGGGAGATTGTTTGCTCAACGTAAGCCAGCCTGTTTGCGCGCTAATGGCACCGATTAAGAACAGCACCATGACCTGCGGGATCAGGAACACAAACGATGTTGTGATGCTGACAAAATCAGTGGCGCGCTGGCGCGTGACGTCGATATAGCTACCCGTCGTGTAAACGGTTTTTGCCGCCGCAATTTCTGTGACCGCGGTCGCGTTCACGTCGGTTAATTCCGTCTCGGTCAGTTCGCCTGGACTGACCAGAACGCCAAGAACGACAGTTGCCACCAAGGTAGTGATCAGCCAGAATCTCAGCGCCTTGATCAGCGCTCGCGGCCCCCGGCTGATGTAATGACGCAGAATAAAGCCGGTAATCGCATAGCGCGTCAGAATCTCGCCGAACCACAAAAAGACGCCGTGAAAAATGCCCAAAATCAGCATAAATGTCATTCGACGTGTAAAAAGAATTTTTAGGTTGTCGCCGCGTGCGCGCCATTTGCGCGCCTGCACTGCAAAACCATAACCGAAGCAAAAACAAAAAATCGGGTAAAACTTGAATTCCAGAAAAAACGAAGTCAATAGCACGGTCGCCCGGTCAAGCAGAGTACTGACCTCATCGAGCTGACCCAGAGTAGGTCCACCCAGTGACCAGACGGCGCTTTGAATATTGACGGCTAAAATGCCGAAGAGGGCAATCCCCCGCAGGGCATCAATAATAGGCGCGCGAGAGTTTGGCGAAGTGCGCGCGGTCAGGGTGCTTAAGTTTGTCATGCCCGCAGTTTAGCTTGTACCCACCCGCGGTAATGCAAAAGAAAAATTGAAATGAAACAAAAAAACAGCGGGCGACGAAATATCTATTCGAGGCCCGCCGAATTGTTACGTACTACTCCAAGGGTACAACACTCACCACCACAACAACTACACAAAAAAACTCACTTCCAATGACATTATCTTAACCAATTTATGAACCAAATAAAGTGCTAAACGTCACACAAAGCATCCCCTATTTGAGGGATGGTGCAGTTCTCGACGTTCTGGCGATTGTGACGGCAGCGTCATCAATTCGACGACGCCGCTGCTCTACAATTTACGTTTTACGAAAGAATGATAAAAAATGTTTTATAGAGAATATGTGCGCGCCCTCCGACTAGTCGCATTCGCCATTGCACTGCCCGCGTTATCTGTCGCGAGCAATCCGGCATATGCGTGGGGCAGCGAAGGCCACCGCGTGACAGCGTTGGTTGCCAATGAATTAATCACCCCTAAAACGCGGTTGCGACTAAATCAAATCCTTGACAACGCCGGTTCGCCTGATGGTTTATCGGATATTGCGTTGTATATGGACATCAACCGCAAAGAGCTAAGCGAAAAAATACCCGGTTCCGAAAAATGGCATTACGACAACCAGCCGGTCTGTCAGGCCCTCACTTACGACCAATATTGTCCGAAAGGTGATTGCGCTTCCGCAAAAATTCCAGAAGTTTTTCGCAAGCTGAAGGACAGCGCGACCGCCAAAGAAGATCGCGTTCTGGCGCTGCGTTTTATGGTGCACATGATCGGCGATATCCACCAGCCGCTGCACGCCGCTGATGACGGCGATCTGGGTGCCAACCTCAAGTTTGTATTGATCCCCGAAAGCGATCAAGGGCGTAGACTCCACGGCGTTTGGGATACCGATATCGTCAAACGCGCGCTACGCGGAACGTCTGAATCAGACTACGCAAAAGAGTTGGTCAAAAAATATCGCGAGCGATTGGGCACATGGCAAAGCGGCGATGTCAGATCATGGATGAACGAATCGCATTCTCTGAGCAAACTCGTCACCTACGCCGCTCTCCCCAATTTTGTATGCGGCAAAGAGTGGGCGTCGACGATTGTCACGCCGGTGCCGCTGCCAGAGGCGTATATGGAAAATGCCGCGGCCACCGTACCGGCGCAGCTCGCTAAAGCAGGCGCGCGGATCGCATGGATGTTGAACATGGCATTGAACGGGGACGTGCAAGGCGTTCGAAACGGTATTAATTGACGTCGGAGTCAATCTAAATATTTCGCTATCGAACCCGATTCCGCCCCTCATTCTTGGCTCGGTAGAGCGCTGCGTCGGCGGCGGCGATCAATGCCGCGATTGAAGTTTGGGCTGACGGCACGCAAACCGCCACGCCCAAGCTGATGGTGACGACCGGCGCGACCGGCGATGCGGGATGCGGGATCGCGCGCGTCTCGCAAGCCTGCCGCAGCATTTCCGCATAAGCCGTTACTGCCGCGTGGTCGAGTCCGGGAACCAGGATGATAAATTCTTCGCCGCCATAGCGCGCGGCAAAGTCGCCGGCGCGACTCGCCCCCTGGCGGATTACCTCAGCCACCGCCACCAGGCATTTATCGCCTTCCGGGTGTCCCAAAGCGTCGTTGTAGGCCTTGAAGGCATCAATGTCGGCAAGCACCACGGCGAGTGGTGTTTGCATACGCGAAGCGCGCCGCCATTCCGTTTCCAGGGCTTCATCCAACCGGCGACGGTTGGCGAGGCCGGTCAACGCATCAGCGAACGACAAACGGGAGAGATGCTCGTTCGCGAGCTTCAGCTCCTCGGTTTTTTCGGCCACCACACGCTCCATCTCGACGTGCCGATTGCGTAGCTGATGGGTGCGAAGCCGGAACCATCCCACCAGCACTGCGAGGAATGCAAATACAGCCAGTGCCGTGAACCATAGCGTCTGGTAGTAATGCGGTTTCAGGGTGATTGGCAACGCCGTGGCCGCTTCTTCCCAGCGGTTGCCATCAAGCGATGCCGCGACCCTGAAGCGATAGGTGCCGTGCGGCAGGGCGGGAAATGAGGCCTCGCGGCTTTTCCCTACCTCGACCCAATTCCGTGTGATGCCTTCCATCAAATAGCGAAAGCGGACTCGGTCGGCATTGAGGAGCGTGCCGGCGGTATAGCGAATCGACAGCGGCACGGAGTCGGGCGGCAGAACGACTTCGGTTTCAGCGCCCGCGACATTTATTCCTGTATTGATATTTACGCCGTTTGCCGAAACTTCTTCGATGACGACTGGCGGGGGAGTATTCGCACTGGGCAGTTTGCTGGGATCGACGATGACCAGCCCCTTGAGCGATGGCAGCCATAGGCGGCCCTTGGCATCCATGCTGCCCGCAGGCTGCACCCCGCCGGCAAATGTGGTGCTGCGCAGCACATATCCCGGGCCGAACCCGGTGGAGCTTACTTTCGAAATGCGCCCCTCCGCGAACGACTCCAATTCAGCGCGCGCGACGCGGTAGAAGCCGCGATTGCAGGTAATCCAAAAATTACCGGCTTTATCCTCGATGATCACTTGTGCGATTCCGTCCCAAAGTCCATCTGCGACGCGGATCGTAGTGACCTTTTCATTTTTTAGGCGATTTATTCCTTCGCCGTTGGAGCCAATCCACAATGCGCCAGCCGCGTCCTCATAAAGCGCCAGGATCCAGTTCGACACCAGACCCTCGTTGCGCGTCAGGGTCTTGAAGATGCCATCACGATAGCGAACCAGGCCTTGGCCCGATGTGCCGATCCAGAGTGTGCCGCTGCGGTCCTCAAGAATCGCCACCACGCCTTCCAGCGGTGCGCCGGTCTCGCGCACTGCCGTGAAGCCCGTGCCATTAAAACGCGCCAGCCCGGACTTCGTTCCTGCCCAAATGGTGCCCGTCCGATCCTGAATCATTACGCGAACATCGACGTTCGGCAGGCCTCTCGCGATACCGAAGTTTTCGAACTTCCCGTGGCGCAATCGCGATACGCCTTCGGTGTATGAGCCTATCCAGATGGAGCCCTCGCTATCCTCAAATACGCTGGATGATTCATTGGTCGCGAGCCCATCTGCCTTGGTGAAGATCTTGATGTTGTTGCCTTCGATCCGATTGACGCCGCCGCCAGATGTCGATACCCAGGTCGCGCCATCGCGCGAGTGGATGACCGACCGCACGTTATCGCTCGACAATCCTTCAGGTTGCCCGAAAACGCCAAATGCACGGTTGCTCAGTCGGTTCATGCCACCGTTCCAGGTGCCGACCCAGAGGCTGTCCTCGCGGTCAAACTGGAGCGTCCAGATCTGGTCGCCCGCCAATCCGCCTGCGCTCGAGATCGTCGAGAACCGTCCGTCCTGCATTCGCACTACACCGCCGCCCCAAGTGCCAATCCAGAGGGAACCACTTCTGTCGCGCGCAAGGTAAGTGAGCTGGTCCGTCGGCAGTCCGTGCGCCACGGTGTAGGTTTTCGACTGGCCGCGATCAACGTGAACCAATCCCGCCCCGGCGGTGGCCGCCCAAATGCCGCCTGCAGGATCGGCCAGAACATGTCTGACCTCGGCATGCGGAAACCCATTCTCAGGATTCATTACCGTAAATTTTTCCGATGCAAACGAGACCAGACCTCCGCCGGTCGTGCCGATCCAGAGCGTGCCATCACGGTCAAAATCGAGGGTACGCAGGCGCAGTGTGGGCAGCCCATCGGCCACTTTATAAACGCGCGTAACGCCTTTATCCTTTTCCCAGCGCAGCAGGCCGTTTTCGCTCGCCATCCAAATCACCCCGTCGCGCGCTTGCGCGAACGCCCATACTCGCCGCCCGTCGGTCAAGGCTGGTGCAAACGCAGGTTCCATTTGGCCATTGCGGTAGCGCGCCGCGCCACGGCTATGGCCAATCCATAAATTGCCTTCGCTGTCCTCCATAAAACCAAAAATAGGTCGCATGCCGAGTTCGGGTACGGCGGAGGATTCAAACGTTGCAAAGCGAATCCCGTCAAATCGCGCCAGTCCACTTGCCGTTCCCACCCAAAGATAGCCGGCCCTCGTCTGGTAAATTGCCTGAACGGTATTCAAAGGAAGGCCCTGCTCGGTCTGCCAGACATCGATTTTGTATTGCGTGATCCCGGTTTTTAGCGCATCGGCTGTATCAACGAGGGGTGCTCGTGCTGCGGTTGGGTTGACGGATTGCGCGTCCGCCAGAAAGCTGGCCGCGCTCAAGAGCAGAAAGGCGATCGCCACGGGCATCGCTGGCGCATAAAAGTAGCTGCTTACCAGGCGGCGAATTCGCGCATAGATCGTGTTTCCCATCGCGCCGCGTGCTTGATTCAACATTTGTGTTGCGCCGTGTTTCCATTCAACAGAAGTTCGCAAAAATACGTGATCGCGAATGTTTGCGGTAGAGGAGGGAGGTAGTTGAACAATGCGGGTGACATTTGCTTGTGAACTGGCGGGGGCTTGGATGCCAAATTTTACCCTACGCCGCGCAGATGGCGTTAGACCAATGGCAGGAAGGTATTTTGGTTGATTTTTGTTCCGTGGTGCTTTGCGATTGCTATTTCGCAAATGCGCCAAAGAAAGCCCCAATCCATAGTGTCGTGCAATGGCCGATTGAAATTTGAAAATTTAGCGATTAAACCCCTTGATTGACGTCGCTTTCCAGCCACTTTTTCTCCAAAACGCCCGCCAGCAAACGAGTGTAATTTCTCGCCTCCATGCTGTGGCATCATGCGCAGATGTCTAATTCTCCAGAAAAGTTGTCAGCCCTCATCTCCGCCACGCTGGGTCATTACGAGTCGCGTGCGCAAGACTATTGGGAAGGTACGCGTGATCATGATGTTCGACAAAATATCGATGCACTGCTCGCGCATATCGAGGGTACGCCGCCGTTTACGATCCTCGATGTGGGCTGCGGGCCGGGACGCGATCTGATCACGCTGACCGCACTCGGACATCAAGCAATCGGTCTCGATGGCACCGCCGCGTTTGCCGACATGGCGCGCGCGCATAGCGGCTGTCCGGTATGGCATCAGGATTTTTTAGCGCTCGATTTACCGCCCGATGGTTTTGATGCGGTGTTCGCTAATGCATCGCTTCAGCATATTCCCCGGACTGAGCTGGGGCGTGTGCTGCGCGATCTGCACGCCACGTTGAAACCCCGCGGTGTGTTGTTTGCCTCGATTCCGCATGGAGATAATGAAGAAGGCGGCAACGACGCCCGCTACAGTTGCTTTCACAGCCCGGCGAGCTGGCACGCGCAGCTACACAACGCAGGGTTTACTGAATGTTTGACCTACTATCGACCCGCCGGCTTACCGCGCAGCGAGCAGCGTTGGTTGGCAAGTGTTTGGCGAAAGCTATTGTAAAAACCATAGCGTTGATCTGACTGCTACACCCGCAGCTTGGTGCGATAGGCATCGAGTTGCACAGAATGTCAGTTTTATCGCGTGCGACGCAAAGTTCGATGTCTTGCTTGGGCTCATATCAAGCTGGTCGAAGCAATATCTGACTGGCACCATGTTTCGGTGGAAAGCTTCCCGCTACGTTGATGACTGAATAACCATATGGCCGATATTTTTGTCGCGAGCGCCGAAGCCGGGCATTGTGCGTTTGCTTGTGTCGATGGTTTTCCGCGCTGCGAAGGAAATCCGTTTGTTGCCCTGCGACGCAGATGCATTCGAGCTCGGGCGATCAACCAGCGATTAAGTGTGAACGTGAATTCAAGATGCATTTGAAACCAGGCAACGATGAATCAATCTATCAAAAAATTGTATTGGCGCGACCGATAAAAGAAGCTGTTAGATTCGCCAAAGAAAAGTTGCCGCGAATAATTTTGACTAATCCGCTGCCGAACAAGTTGCCAAATTCGCGCGTTACGCATATGTAAAAATTACAGCTTCCAACGCATTACGAATCTATTTTTCGTGGGTAGTTCTGCGTGCAACGTTTTTTAGAGCCCTGTGCCCTGACTGCTACAGAAGCACCATGCGCAAGATGAATAAAATAAAAAATGGGACGCAGACGCGGATCCAATGTGGGTCGCGATTCGATGCGGCGAAATTGAGCCGGCAACTTTTTTTGCGGCGGTGTTGCTTCAAGCGACCTTAGAGGATTTCGAGTCTAGCTCTTCTTTGGTAAATCGTTTCCGTTCGACTGAGAGTGTGGTACGACCGCGTCCCAAGTGCTTGATCTCCGCGCTCGTATTGGGAATGTGGATGACTGCGTCAGCATTATTTCTGATGGGGTTTTTGCTGATCTCGGTACTCCATCTTAGCGGTGATCTACTGAGCGAAGCGGGGGTAGAAACGGGGGCGGTGCGACGCGTCTTATACGGTGTGTCCATATGATCTGTAAGGTCGTTTTGTACGCGCCGCAGGTACGCGAGTTGTATTTGTTGTTACGAGGAGGCGTCGCATGCGCCGGCGTCACGGTCACGCGTTGGGTGTCATGGCCGTGGATGACGGTGACCGCCATTGCAACCGTGCAGTACGCGAGAAAAATGGGCTCGCAAGCCTCGAACTTGTTTCAGTCGCGTTGCTAATGACGCGGTTATCGCCGGTGGGCAAGTCCTGCCGGCGCTGGATTTCTATACGCGGCTCGTGCAGCTTGTTTTCGTCGGGCTCGCAGCGCTCACGGTGCCGCGCATGATCTTGGTTGAACGCGTTCGATTCACGGGCTGGACCAGAGGACATGCCAACCTGGGTTGGGCGGCATAACGGGTTCATCAGCTTCTCGTTGATCCGTCAACGAAAGCAAAAACAGTAAATCGCTTGGATCGTTAATGATTTCGTGTTAAAAACCACACACTCGATTGTTATACGTGGAAAGCCTGTCAATGGCTCGGTTTACGGTTTTTAATCAAAAAGGCGGGGTTGGCAAAACGACAACGGCTTTGAATCTCACGGCGGCATTCGGGCTGGCGGGCTTGAAGCCACTCGCGATTGACCTCGACCCGCAGGCGCACCTGACTTCATTGAGCGGCGTGTCGACGGCAGGTGCCGAGCAAAGCTTGTATGCGCATTACCGGGATGGCAAACCGCTGCGCGAGATCCTTCATGACACAGGCCGGGGCTGGTCTTTACTGCCCGCGCATCTTGAGCTCGCAAAAATCGATACGCAGTTTGGCAAAGGCCTCAATATTTTGCACAAACTGGCATTTTCGCTGGAGCGCGAGCGTCTCGACGAACAACGCGCAATTATTCTCGACTGTTCTCCCCAAGTAAGCGTGCTGTCGCTCTCGGCAATTTTTGCGGCTGATCTCGTTTTGGTGCCCGTGTCAGCGGATTACCTTGCCGTAAAGGGCGCTGTACAGGTCGAGAAGACGCTGAACGCGCTAGGGCCGGTACTAAAAAAGCGCATCGCTCGGCGTTACGTGATCACCCGATTTGACGCGCGCCGCAAAATGTCATGGGAGATTGATCGGACGTTTCGTGAGAAATTTGGTGCAGACGTGTGTGAGACGCGGATTGCAGAAAGTGTTTCGATCGCCGAAAGCCCGTTTGGTGAAAAGGACGTTTTTGCCCACGCGCGCGGCAGCCGGGGTGCCAAGGATTACCAGGCTCTCTACGACGAGCTTGCGCTGGTGGAATCAGGTCGACACATCGCTGATTCCGAGTTGGCCGAGGCCGAGTTACGAGCTAAAGTGGCAGCGGCCGAAGTGCCGCGCTCGGTTTCAGCTCTTAGCTAGCGCAATGGTGAAAAGTGGGGTTTTATTGCTTCGTATTCTGACCGACGATCAGCGAAATCGCACCTTCAAGGTCGGTACCTTCGCCGCGCGGTAGATCGTCAATTAATCTCGCGCCGGCAATAGTGCATTGGGGGTACATCTGACGCAGTTTCCCTTCCGCGCTTACCTGATCCACCGCGTGCACTACGAGTCGGTCAACCGTTGTGCCGTTTTTTGTGACGATTTTGAAGCCGAATTTTTGCATGCCAAAACTATACAACGAACCCACTCTTCGAGCTTTGGAGGGTAGTAATCAAACTCGCAACGGCGGCTACGAGCGGATGTTAGAAACAGCCGTTACTATCGTCAGCTAGAAAACCCACCATCTGGCGGGTGTCTCAAGCCAAAATAGGCTGAAAAACGTCGCCAATGCCTGCGTTTAGTTGTGAATATTTAGGATCAACCCAACATCGTTATACAGATACGAATGGCGCGGCTATACTCTTCTCTTTTCTAAGCTAGGGCAGCTCATCATGATTCGCAAGTTCATTTCTATCGGCATTTTTGCAAGCTTCGCATTGGCTATTTCTTCAGCTGCAGCGGCCGGCGAATACACGCTCAAACATAAATTCAAAATTGGCGGCGAAGGCGGTTGGGATTATCTAACGTACGATACGCCGTCGAACCGGTTGTTCATCACGCGCGGGACCCGGGTGCAGGTGGTTGATCCGTCCACTGGCGTGGTGCTGGCAGAGATTCCCGACACACCCGGCGTACATGGTGTTGCGCTGGCGAGTGATTTAGGCAAAGCCTATGTGAGCAACGGCCGCGATAATTCGGTGTCGGTGTTTGATTTGAAATCGCTAAAAACACTCGTAAAGATCCCGACCATCGGTGGCGAAAATCCCGATTTCATCGCCTACGATGGCGTTACAAAACACATTGTCGCATTCAACGGTCGCAGTCATAACGCGAGTGTGATTGATGCCGCCACAGACAAGCTGATTGCGACGATTCCCCTGAGCGGTAAGCCCGAAGCCGCGGTCGCGGATGGTCAGGGAATGATGTTTGTTGATATTGAAGACAAAAACGAAATCGCCGCCATCGACATGCGTAAAAGCACGGTTGCAAAAAGTTGGCCATTACCGGGCTGCGACGAGCCTGCAGGTTTGGCGATTGATACACAAACACGTCGCCTGTTTGTTGGCTGCCATAACAAACTGATGGTCGTTTTGAATGCGGACAGCGGCAAGGTTGTCACGTCGCTGACGATCGGCGAGGGCGTTGATGCGAACGCATTTGATGCTGAGACCAAGCTGATATTCAGCTCCCAGGGCGACGGCACGCTGACGGTGATTAAACAAGAGTCGGCGGATAAATTTACGGTGTTGCAAAATGTCGCCACGCAGCGCGGCGCGCGGACCATGGCGCTGAATCCGAAAAACCATGAGATTTATCTGGTCAGCGCCGAGTTCGACGAACCTGCCGCTATCGACGGCCAGCCCAAGCCCCGGCGCACGATGAAGGCGGATACATTTACGCTGTTGGTGATGAGCCAGAAACAATAGCTTCGCAGAAATTATCTTATGCAAAATAGCTTCCTAGACAATGGCTGAGAGAGGATCTTCGCGTTACTGTATGTCACGCACATTCAATATTTATGCCGCACGACCTGCCACCTTCGCCGCCTTCTCCTCCCACGCCAGACCCGCCGTCAAATTCGGAGTCAGCATCAGCATCAGCGCCCTCGCCACACACGCGCCGTAAGCGCTATCGCGGGTCTCATCCGCGCGCATTCAAGGAAAAATATAAAGAGCTTGATTCGCAAAATTTCGCTGACGATATTCAGAAAGTAATCGCGCGGGGACAGACGCCAGCCGGGACGCACCGGCCGATTTGTGTGGATGAAATTCTGGCAATTTTAAATCCACAAGCGGGCGACGTCGCGCTGGATTGCACACTCGGTTTCGGCGGCCACACGCAGTCAATCATTCCGCACTTGTTGCCGGGCGGAAAATTGTTTGCGGTGGATGTGGATTCGGTCGAGCGCCCTCGTACTGAGGCGCGCTTGCGAGCGGCGGGCTTTTCAGAAGATGTGTTGGCGGTTCGCGAAATGAATTTCGCGGATATTGAAAAGCTGTTGCCGGAATCCGGAAAATTCGATTGCATCCTCGCGGATTTGGGTGTTTCGTCGATGCAGCTTGACGATCCCACGCGCGGGTTTTCTTATAAAAATGATGGGCCGCTTGACTTGCGCCTGAACCCGCTGGCGGGTCAGCCCGCATCCGCGCTTTTACAATCGATGCGCGCTTACGACCTAGGTCAGCTCATCAGCAATTATGCGGATGAACCCTATGCGGCGAGAATAGCGTATGGGATCAAGCGCAGTGAAACGCCAATTTTGACGACCCAGCAACTGGCCGAAAATATTCGCACCACACTCAAAGATTTTCCGGATAAAGGCCATCATAAAAAAACCCTGGCGCGCACCTTCATGGCGCTGCGGATTGAAGTGAATCAGGAATTTGGCGTGCTGGATCGGTTTATCGAAGTGCTGCCGTCGTGTCTCAAGCCAGGCGGTAGGGTCGCGGTCTTGACGTTTCATTCGGGCGAAGATCGCAGAATTGAGTCGGCATTTCAAAAGTTTGCGAGTGAGGGTATTTTCTCAGGCATCTCGCCTGAAGCGCGGAAACCTTCTCCCGAGGAGCAGCGCAGCAATCCGCGGTCAACCTCGGCAAAGCTGCGCTGGGGGATTCGGTCGACTCTGTCTGTTTAAAAACCTGCCGGTCTTTCGTTTACCACGCCCGCCAATTTCTCCATCGCCATGCCTACCTGCGCAATCGTGCCTTCCTCAAACAAGCGCCCGATGAGCGTAATGCCATGCGGTACTTTGCGCGGTGTGGCGAATTTTGGTAGCGGCTTGGCCGGGTCCGGTGCCCAATCGCTGCGCGCTTCGGAAACTTCCACCGAGCCGGTTCGAAGCGTGAGCGACGGATGCCCGGTATGGTTGGAAATAGTCAGCATTTCGTCGCGTAACGATGGCACCAGCAGCAGGTCAACTTCGGTGAAGACGCGTGCCATTTCCAGAGCAACTTTGCGCCGCAACCGATCCGCCTGCACGAAATCTACTGCCGATAGAAAACGCGATTCGCGGAACATATTTGGCCATGCATCCGGGACTTGCACCTTGAGCTGATTGATGCGTCCATCCAGCATGATTTCTTCAAACGCGGCTGCGCCCTCGGCGAACAAAATCACGTTAAGCGACTGATACGGCCAATCAGGCAGCGAAATTGCAGTCGGAATCATACCCAGTTTTTTCGCCGCTTCCAGTGCCGCGCGGTCCACATCGGTCGCAGGGTCTTCGTTCATCCAGGCGGGCACGTAGCCGATTTTCAACCCTTTTACCGAAGCACCGGCAGCAAAATCGAGCTTTGCCGGGACGCTGCCAACATCGCCTTGATCCGGGCCAGAAATGGCCTTCAGCACCAGCATTGTATCTTCCACCGTGCGCGTCATCGGCCCCAGCTTGTCCAACGACCAGCATAGCGTCATCGCCCCCGTGCGTGGCACGCGACCATAGGTGGGGCGCAGCCCGGTGACGCCGCAGCGCATGGAAGGGCTGATGATGCTGCCGCCGGTTTCGCTGCCGATGGCAAACGCCACCAGTCCTGCCGCCATTGCAGCACCCGGTCCGGCGCTGGAGCCCGATGCGCCTTCGTCGAGCAGCCACGGGTTCATAGTTTGTCCACCAAACCAAATATCGTTCAGTGCCAGTGCACCTAGGCTGAGCTTGGCGATCAAAACCGCACCCGCGGCATTTAGCCGCGCAACCACAGCCGAGTCTGACGTTGGTACCCGATTTCGAAACGGCTCCGCGCCCCAAGTGGTGGTGATGCCTGCCGTATCGAGCAAATCTTTGACCCCATACGGAATTCCATGCAGCGGTCCGCGATATTTACCCGCGGCAATTTCCTGATCGGCTTGTCTGGCCTGCGTGAGCGCGTGCTCGGCGGTCAGGGTGATGATGCAGCGCAATTTAGGATCAAGCCGCTTGATACGTTCAAGATAAATGCGCGTAAGTCTTTCAGAGCTCAGCGCTTTGGTCTCGATCCAGCGCGACAGCTTGCTCACTGGC
>JBBRFJ010000023.1:0-33008 GCA_038224475.1 Burkholderiales bacterium | reverse complement strand
CGCAGCACCGGCGTGCATCATTTCTACGGCGCAACAGGCGAGACCAAAAGTCATCGGCCACATAGACCCCGTGCGGCTCCAATTCAGGAGCGAGTCGATTGAGGTGGTGACGAAGCCTTGCTGCGTCAGGCTGGTCGACGTCCTATTCAAAGCACTATTTGAAGCACTCTTTGCAACGCTGCTGCCGTCCGGCATGATGATTCTCCAATGGATTGTGCGGAGGATTAACTCGACGCTACGCAATCTTAATTCCAGCGTGATGGTAAAACTATGGACTTGAAACGACGTGCCTAATCAGGCGGATTATTAACGACCACACGAAGACGAAAAAAAACATTCAAGGGTTTCAGCTCATGCAAAATTAAAAATATAGCTATTCCCAATCGAGCGCGCCCTTTTTCCACTCATAAATAAAGCCGATCACAAGAATACCGAGAAAGACCATCATCGCGCCAAACCCGAACCAGCCAATTTCTTGCAACACAATTGCCCAAGGAAACATGAACGCGATTTCAAGATCGAACAAAATAAATAAAATGGCAACAAGGTAATAACGCACATCAAACTTCATACGGGCATCTTCAAAAGCTTCAAAACCACACTCGTACGGTGAAAGTTTTTGAGCGTCCGGGTTATCGTTGCCCAGCAATACGGTCAACCCTTTACTCATCACCAACGGCAGCACGCCGATAGCAAGGCCGACGATAATAAAAATCAGGATCGGGAAGTAGTTATCCAACATACTTGATGGGCGGTGTGGGGGAGATTTTGAAACACGGATTTGTGTCTGAGGGCTTTAGTTAAGTCCACCAGATTTTAAAGCACATTGCTGCAACGCGACAAAGCTTAAGATCAAAAAAACGCCAAATTTTAGCGCCGCAAATTGAGATGTCGGGGGAACCACCGATATAGAGGAAACATCGCCCAATTCAACTAACCCACTTCAAAACTTGGTGCCGTCGGCGAGACTCGAACTCGCACAGCTTTCGCCACTACCCCCTCAAGATAGCGTGTCTACCAATTTCACCACGACGGCATTACATGTGTTGAGCCTCACTTCAGCTCACACCAATACTTGATTTTACTTCGGAATCTGTTGCGATTTTGATTCGGCTTTTCCATCACCAGCGCCCACGGGCACCGGTATCGACGGTGGCGCTACCGGCACCGATCCCACCGCAGCCGAGGGTGCAGAAGGGGCAGGAATCCCACTGGCATCTGTTTTAGACGGGTCCGTCTTAGCTGCCGGTGTTGAGACACCATCCATGACGCCGCCTCCCATTACCCCGCCGCCAATTTTAGGCGCATGGAAGTAAGTAAGGCCAAGGCTGGTCGCAAAAAAGAGGGCGGCACAGATTCCGGTCGAGCGCGATAAAAAATTCGCCGCCCCCGATGACCCGAACAAACTACCCGCTGAACCACTGCCAAAAGCCGCGCCCATATCGGCACCTTTACCATGCTGTAGCAACACCAATACAATGATGGCCAAAGCCAAGATGCAATGAATAATTAAAATAGCGTTTACCAACATTTCATTTTCCTAACCACGTTGCTCGAGAACCAACTTAATTCGATTTCGCTCAAAACCAACCTAGAGCGCATGCCAAATTCCTAAAAACTCTTTCGCTACCAGCGATGCGCCACCAATTAGACCGCCATCAATATTGGGCATCGCGAACAATTCTTTTGCATTGGATTCTTTGACGCTACCCCCATACAAAATGGGGGTGACAGCCGCAATTTCCAGATCAAGCTTACTAATTTCCGCTCTTAAAAACGCGTGTACCGCTTCGGCCTCTGCGGGCGCGGCCGTTTTTCCCGTACCAATTGCCCAGACTGGCTCGTAAGCCAAAATTACGCCATCTAAGCCGAATCGGTCTGTAATCGCGCGTAACTGCCGCATGATGACAATTTCGGTGTGGCCTGCAATGCGCTCACCCAAGGATTCGCCCAGACACAAGATAGGCGCTAATCCGGCGTCTTTTGCACGGCCAAATTTTTCGGCAACCGTTGCATCCGAATCGCCAAACACTGCCCGACGTTCAGAATGACCCACAATCGCGTAGCGACAACCAAACTCTGCCACCATTTTCGCAGAAACTTCGCCGGTGTACGCGCCGGTCACAAAACGGCTTACATCCTGCGCACCCCAACTTACAAAGCTACTATCAAGCTGACGCTGCACTTGCGCCAGATACACGGACGGCACACAAACACCACAAGACTTGCTCTGATTTACGGCGCTACCTGCGCCTACACCAAGATTAATTTCATCAAGCAATGCCGCATTTGCACCAAGTCCACCATTGAGCTTCCAGTTACCAATTACGAAACGTTTTCGCATGTCAGCCATTCTGGATATTCAACGTGTCAGGTTTACAGCCGTTCGATTATAACGCGGCCACGCATGCTGGGCAAATCCAGATCAGCTTTTGTAATCAATCAGCTGAGCTTTTCCGTAAAGATAGGATTATGCTTTTATCCGTGGCACGCGCTTTGCTCGTGAGCATTGGAGTCTAGCCGGCACCGAGTTACGCGAAAGCGTTTCAAGATATTGACCAAAAATTGCTTTAGAAAATTTTATCAACCACCACCGGCCATTAAAAATATGAGCAACGAAGACGCAGCGCAAGCTCCGTTAACCAGACGCGACTTGCTCGCAATGGTCGGCAAAGTGGCCGGCGGTAGTGCCATGTATCACGCAATGACATCGCTGGGTTTTGCCCAAGCTTCACCCTACTCGGGCCCCGTACGCCTTGAAGGAGCACCCAAAGGCGCAACGATTTTAATTTTGGGTGCAGGGGTTGCGGGTCTGGTGGCGGCTTATGAATTGCGCAATGCGGGTTATCAAGTCAAAGTGCTTGAGTACAACAACCGTGCTGGGGGCCGTGCTTGGACGCTGCGTGGCGGAGATGAATATACTGAGCTGGGCGGATACTCCCAGCGTTGCGAATTCGACAAAGGGCTGTATATCAATCCCGGCCCGTGGCGAATTCCTTACCACCACTATGGCATTCTCGATTACGCCAAGCGCCTGAAGGTGCCGCTAGAACCATTCATGCAGGTCAACTACAACGCTTATCTGCATTCAAAAAACGCCTTTGGCGGAGTACCTCAGCGATTTCGCCACATACACGCCGACTTTCAGGGCCATGCCTCCGAACTACTCAGCAAAGCGGTAAACAAAAATCAGCTGGACAACGCGATGACGCGTGAAGACCAGGAAGTGCTTCGCGACGCGTTGAAAACCTGGGGCGCACTGGATAAAGATTATCGCTATACGGCGGGTGTCGATTCCAGCAACCGGCGCGGCTATGATGTGTTGCCGGGGGGCGGGTTGATGCCCTCACCCGTGCCGTCAAAACCCCTTGCGCTGGATCAGATAATGAAATCAGGTTTCTGGCGACACTTGGCAGAGGGCAATGACCAATCACATCACTCCGCGATCTTTCAGCCAGTGGGCGGCATGGATCAAATCGCGCAAGCGATATATCGCGAAGTTTCCAGTTTGGTGCAGTTCAACGCCAAGGTGACCAAAATCGAGCAAGGCGACCGAGGTGTGACCGTCACTTATACCGACGCAGGCAACACTAGCAACGTTCAGCAAGCCAAGGCAGATTGGTGCGTGTGTACGATTCCGCTATCTATTCTTAGCCAGATTGATGTGAATGTCGCGACACCCATGCTCGACGCTATACAAGCTGTGCCTTATGAAGCTTCAGTAAAGATCGGGCTCCAGTTCAAGCGCCGTTTCTGGGAACAGGATGATTTAATTTACGGCGGAATTTCGTATACCGATTTGCCGATTTCGATGGTGTCTTATCCTTCTACCGGCTTCGGCAATCCGGGCAAAGGGGTCATGCTCGGCGGCTACATCTGGGGGCCAAACGCTTATGAATTTACCTCGCTGGAACCGAAGGAGCGCGTTCGCCTGGCGGTTCATTACGGCTCAAAAATTCATCCGCAGTATTTGCAGGAGTTTGAAACCGGCGTCTCCGTCGGATGGCACCGCGTGCCATTTACAAACGGCTGTTTCGGCAATTGGAGCGATGCTGCGCGTGTAAAGCATTACCAAAATCTTTGTCAGATTGATGGGCGAATTGTGCTGGCAGGTGAACACGCCTCGCTGATCCCTGCATGGCAGGAAGGCGCAGTGTTGTCAGCGCTTGATGCCATTACGCGTCTGCACGCAAAAATTAAATCAACAGCCTGAGCAGAGCCCATCCACTATGAACGCAAACACATCTTCACCCCGCCGCGCGTTTTTATTGATGATAGCGCCGTGGTTGGCGGCATTATCAATTCTTGTCGCCGTTTCTGCTGGTGCCGACGAGCCGGCATTGCCCCAGATATCTGAAGGCGGGCGCTTTGTTGAGCAAGATGGGGCCAAAATATATGGTGCCATCTGCCAAAGCTGTCATATGCCTCAGGGTCAGGGTGCACAAGGGGCCGGCATGTATCCGGCGCTAGCCAAAAACCCGCGCTTAGCAGCCGCTGGTTATTTGATCTACAACGTCGTACAGGGTAGGCGGGGCATGCCCGGCTTCGGCGCATACTTGAGCGACACACAAGTTGCCGCCGTGGCAAACTATGTTCGTACGAATATGGGCAACGGCTACACCGACTCGGTTAGCGCGGCTGATGTAGCAAAGCTGCGCTAACTTTAAAAAAATTTCCTATGAGATTAGATACACAATCAATTTATAAATATGGGGACAGGATGAAAATTTCTACGGGTTTTATGCTGCTAGGCGCGATCGTTTTTAGCAACCAATTACTGGCTGCAGATGTGATTCGGCACAAGACGCCAAATTCCGATTTTCCGATTGCGATGGCAGTCGAAATCCCGGCGGGCAAAACGCAGGTTTATTTAAGCGGTGCGGGGCCCAGCGTCGCCGATAAAAGCCTTCCCCCGACCAGCCCGGCGGCTTATGGCAACACCCGCGACCAAACTATTAACACCCTAGAAAAAATCAAGGCAACACTGCAAAGCATCAAGCTCGAAATGAAGGACGTCGTGAAGATGCAAGTTTTTCTGGTCGGAGATCCGGCAATGGCGGGCAAGATGGATTTCGCCGGCTTTATGGAAGGCTATGTGAAATATTTTGGAGCCGCAGCAGGTCAGCCTAATCTACCCTCAAGGTCGACAATGCAAGTTGCTGGTTTAGCGAACCCTGGCTGGCTGGTCGAAATTGAAGTCACGGCTGTTCGCAAATAACAGCCAATTTTGCCCGACTCGGTTGGTCGCGAAGCTTTTCGCGAGCCAGCTGCAGTGGAAGAAATAAGATGAAGCCCAGTCGAGTTGAAGGTTAATTGCCTGTTAGTTGCACGCTAATGGGACGTTCATCGAATGTTAGTAACAAGCTAGCGCTCTGATGTCTTCAACTCAATCGCGCACATTGCGAGCGGCAACCGCCAACGACATTCCTGCGCTTGAGGCACTAATCAGGCGTTCGGCGTTAGCACTCAGCGAGCCTTACTATACCCACGAGCAGACCGAGGCACTGACCCGCCTCGTGTTTGGTGTGGACTCACAATTGATCACTGATAAAACATATTTGCTGATTGAATCCAACAATGAATTCCTTGCCTGTGGCGGCTGGAGTAAGCGCCGCACGCTATTCGGCGGGGATAAATTAAAAAGCAGTGCTGACCCATTGCTTGATCCAACGACTGAGCCGGCACGAATTCGCGCCTTTTTTGTCAGACCGGATATGGCACGCCACGGACTCGCCAGCCAATTGATGGCGGAATGCATCATGCAGGCAAGGTCGGCAGCATTTTCGGCACTAGAGCTCGCCTCTACTTTGCCAGGCGAGCCGCTTTATCTGGCGCGAGGATTTGAGGCGGTCGAGCGTTTTCAACTGCGCCTTGACGATGCGATACAGGTGCCTTTAACGCGGATGCGCCGTACTATTTAGTTATTCGCTTTTGCAAGACCGGCGATGCCACGCACATTGAAATGCCGAGAATAAAAAACCAAGGCTAATATCAGCCTTGGTTTTTTATTGGCCTCCAAAGACAACCTACGGATGCCCGAGTTCTATGGTGCTAAACGTGGCACTGCCCATGGACATCCAAGTTAGAACGAGTAACTTACTCTGGCGTAGTAATAACCGCCGTTGATACCAATTGGAGAAAAGCTTGGATAAATGGTGACTGACGCGTTATCCAACGCTGCACGCTGCTCCGCCAGTAAGCCACTGTTAACTTTATTTGGGTATTGGTTAAACAGGTTATTCGCACCAATCGCCAGCGTGACCGACTTCGTTACCTGATTGGAAACTTCCAGGTCCGTTATCGCTTTGCGTGACACAGTCGTCTTGTAATATTTGCTGCCATCCTCGGTACCAAACTCGGATGCAGGACCGTACAAAGTTTCGCGCAAGTTGACAGTCCAATTGCCTTTTTTCCAAAGCGCGGACAAATTAATGCGGTACCTTGGCGAGGCCGTTTCCAAATCAGAGATAGCTGCTGCATCTAACAGCGTTTGTGGCAACAGCACCGTCGGTGCCTGATTGATTTTGGTGACTTCGACTTTGTTGTAGTTAGCGGCTGCCGACCAATCAATTCGACCAAACTCTGCATAGCTGCTGGCATACGACAACACAAATTCAGCACCCGTGCTCTTAGTGTCCGCCGCGTTTGAGAAAATATTAATACCTGTCTGACTCACTGTTGGATCAAGCGTATTGCCATTCGCCAAAATAGCAGCGACCACCGCAGGTGAATTTACCGAGCCGCCAGAACCAAAAATCGCGCCGCTGCCGACAATACGATTTTTGATTTTTATCTGATAGGCATCCAATGTCATCGTCATTTTAGGTATTGGATGTGATACAAAACCTAGGCTGAAGTTTTGCGCCTTTTCCGCCTTTAGCCCGTCAACTCCAACTAATTTGGCGCCCGGCGAATTGGGTGCCAATTGCACAAACGCGGAAAATGGCGACACGTTCGTCGCCGAGTAAAACTCTTCGGCCAAAGTCGGTGCTCTAAAACCGGTGCTCACCGTGCCGCGCAACGCGAACTCTTTTGTAAAGTCATACCGAGCCGTGAGTTTGCCCACCGTTGCGTTTCCAAAATCACTGTAATGCTCGACACGAGCTGCGGCGTCCAGTTTTAAATTTTCGACCGGGGATGCGGCAATATCAACATAGCCCGCAATATTGGTACGGCGATGTTTGCCCGCGTCGGTAAGTGAAAAACCCGGGAACGATTGGGAACCCTCTTTGTAGCGTGAGGCGGCGTCACCCGCACCGATTTCATAGGTGTCGGTGCGTTGCTCAAAGCCAAACGCCACGCTGAGCGGCACCTTGGTACCAATATCAAACTCGCGGCTAACGTCGATGTTGTTGGTCCATTGGCTGGCAATAAAATCGCCCGCATGGAAGTCTTTCGGTGTAAAACCCGTATCGTTGAACAAGGAAACGTTACCGGAATTGATGGTGCTGATTCTTTCATCCGACTTTCCATAAACCGTGCTCGCATCCCAGTTCCAGCCTGCCATCTTGCCCTTGATACCTGCGGTCAACGCGTAATCGTCTTCCTTCAGCGCTTCGCTGGGGTTAAATCCATTTGGATAAACCCCGGGGAGACGTGATGGTGTGCGGTAATTTTCATAGGCCTGCCCCTTTTTCTGGCCATAAGTCGCAACGCTGTAAAACTCGGTTCCACCGCCCAGATCGATCCCAAAATTAGCCGCCAAAATGCTCAAATGATAAGCCGCATCGCCGGAAATATGATTCACATACGGATAGCCCGGGAAATCGCGGATGGTAGGCTGCGCCGCGAGAACGCCCGGATCAATCACGCGCGGATCAATCCCCCCGCGATCACTGCGACCGTGATATTTCGATTCAGCGCTCAGGTTAAGAAATGCTTTTTCAAACGGCTTAACACCGATATTGGCCGATACGTCGGCAGTCTGGCCACCACCATCAAAATATTTTCCGCCGGTGACGGTAACCGAGCCGCCCTCGTCTGCAGATTTCAAAATGATGTTGACCACACCGGCGATGGCATCAGTCCCGTATTGCGCCGCTGCGCCCTCCTGCAGCACTTCGATACGCTCGATTGAGGCGACAGGGATAAAACTCAAATCGGCCGCCGCACCGCCTTGGTAAGCACCCGCCAGCACCGCAAGATTAGCTGTGGTGTGGCGACGTTTGCCGTTGATCAATACGAGAGTGTGGTTGGGGCTCAGGCCGCGCAGTTTTGCTGACAGCGTCAAGTTCGCAGTGTCTCCACCAAATGCTTGCGCGGTGAATGAAGGGAGGTTTTGGGCAAGTGCTTGAATCAGATCGGGTTGGCCAGTTCTCTCCAAAGCAGCGACGTCAAGAACTTGGACCGGAGATGGGCTATCAATAGCTTTTAAACCAGTGGTCCGCGTGCCGGTGACAATGACGGCATCGACTTTTTCTGGAGCCGCTGCCGGAGCGGGCGTCGATTGCGCGTAGGCAATTCCAGACTGCACCGCAATTGCCAAAAGACTTACCCTACAAATAGTTTTGTGCATATCATTCCCTTTAGGTGGATAACTCGGCGATTCGAAAATCGCTATTCGAAGCTAACAAGCTTTTTGGCTTACGGCGTTTGGGGCGCTCTGTTTTAATTTAGCAGGGACTGTGCCAACATCGCGAGCTCGCATTTGAATGCGTTGACGCGCGGCAAGTGAACAAAAAATACGACGGTAGACAGCAGATTTTGTCAGGCACCGTTACCGCTCAAGCGCCTACCGATTGAGTGACGTTTACGTTACGTGCGGTAGTACGGTCGGGGAGCTTGTGTGCGAAAAGTATGGAAATAATCGTTGCGCAGCTTATCGGCATAAACGCCCCAAACTAATGCGCTCCGGCTCACATAAAATTAAATTGGTGCGATGTGAGCTCAATCCAAATTGATCGATGTACGTGCGGCGGGAAACGCAGCATCCGCCAACACCAAACATTCGGACGAACTTGTTGCCTGCGGGATTGTCACATTCACATGATCAGGTTTTGTACACGCCTAAACCATAAAGTGCTTCTGATTCGTGCGACCCCTACGACAAGGTTTCGCGTTGCGGCACGGATGTGTTCACTAAATTGATTTGCAGCGTATCATGCGGTTTTCAAAGTATAGCCACGCCACTTTTCATCAAGGGACGGATGCCCATCGCAGTTGATGGCTCTAGTACTCTGGGCAACCGCTTCAGCATGGCCCCTCAACACTTCTTTCACCCGCTTACTATTTTTTATTTTCCTCAGAGGAACACATGATTTCATTACAACAGCTAAAAACACTTTCACTCGCTGCTACAGTGGGTATATCGATCAACGCCATCGCCACTCAGGCAAATGCCCAAACCACCACCGCGCCCGCTTCCACTCCGGTGCCCACCCCGATAGCCCCGGGGAAATCCACACAAATGCCAACGCCACCCGCACCAGGGTCCGTCAACGTGCCAATGCCACCGGTCGGCGGTGCTGGCACCATGTCACCCACGCCGCTGCCAGCAGGCACGCCTGCGCCTTTCCCGGCGCCTTTGAAAGCCTCAAAAGGCGGCGCGGAATTGAAGCCGCTCAATAACGCGAAGACGGAAGCGAAAGCCGAAACTTTTCCAGCCACCGTAACAGAACTGATCTCGCGTGACCGTTCTGTTGGCACCGGTGAAGCAGCGGTCAGCGGCCAGGCAGTTGCCGTGCAATACACCGGCTGGATTTATGATCCCTCAAAACCCGATGGTAAAGGCATCAAATTTGACAGCTCGCGTGATCGCCCTGCCCCCTTCAGCTTTATGCTTGGCGCAGGTCGCGTCATTAAAGGTTGGGATCAAGGCGTTGTCGGCATGAAACCCAAGGGCCAGCGCACCCTTATCATCCCGCCACAAATGGCTTACGGCGACCGCGGTGTCGGCCCGATAGCACCTAACTCAACTCTGATTTTTGATGTAGAGCTGGTGGATTTGCTGAGCCCCGCACCAAAGGCAGCGCCTGCCGCAGCCGTAACACCGGCCCCCGCAACAAAATAATCCACCCTCTCAGCGTTGATGATTAAGAAAAAGGGGCTTCATTGAAGCCCCTTTTTTGGATCTTAGTTACTCAACGTCTGGTCTGTTTTTAAGATTTAAGCGGTTAATTTTTGGTTTTTGATATGCAACGAACGTTTGGTGCGATCATCATTGGCGATGAAATTTTGTCAGGAAAACGCCAGGACAAGCATCTCGCCAAGCTCATTGAAGTGCTGGGCATTCATGGGCTATCGCTGTCGTATGCGCACTATGTGGGCGATGAGCCTGAACGCATAGTTGAGACACTCAAACAGACGCTAGCCAGCGATCACATCTTATTTAGCTTCGGCGGCATCGGAGCGACCCCGGATGACTACACGCGTCAGTGCGCGGCGGCGGCCTTAGGGGTTGAGCTCTACCGACATCCGGACGCCGTGGCCGAAATAGTGGCGCGGTTCGGTGCTGATGCATATCCCAGGCGCGTACTCATGGCTGAATTCCCGTTCGGGTCGACCATCATTCCTAATCCGTTTAATCGAATTGCTGCGTTCTCATGCGGAGACCATCATTTTTTGCCCGGCTTTCCCGAAATGGCTTGGCCGATGATGAGTTGGGTGTTGGAAACAAAATACGCCGCGCTATTCCACCAAACGCCGTTTTCTGAAGAAATTATCCTGGTCGACCGCGCAGGTGAAAGCGATTTACTCGACACGATGAACCATATTGTTAAACAGTATCCGACCACCAAGCTCTCCAGCTTGCCGCAATTTCTGGCCACGGCGACGGGCGGGCGGGTGATCGAGCTGTCGATTCGCGGCGATCCCACTGCAGTGCCAGTGGCGATGATGGATATGAAACAACGAATTCACAGTCTTGGATTTGACTTCAAGGTAAAGTAATCTTTGGCGATGAGACGCCGTGTTAAAACGCCGATGGTTACTTAACTTTTACTGACCATCACGACCGTTTTTCTGGACGCGGCAGCGTTTTATTTTGACTTACTTTTAAGGGGCGAATCATGGGGTTACTCGATAGTGTCTTGGGCAGCGTGTTGGGTGGCGGTGGTCAGCAAGGAAATAGTCCTTTGATGCAATTGGCGTTGCAAATGCTGATGAACAAAACGGGCGGCGGCGCTGAGGGCGGCGGCTTGGGTGGAATGCTCGGCGGCATCTTGGGCGGCGGTCAAGCGGGCGCAGCCGCGCCGAATATGGGAGGCTTGGGCGGCATTCTGGATGCGTTTCAAAAGGGTGGACTCGGCCACATTGCGGATTCGTGGGTGAGCAACGGCGAGAACATGCCGGTCAGCGGCGATCAGGTTAGCGATGTGTTCGGACAAGACAAAAATCGCCGAAATAGCCAGTCATCTCGGTATGACTCGCGGAGACGTTACCGGCGGACTCGCGCAAATTTTGCCGCAGCTTATCAATCATGTCACCCCTGACGGGCAAGTGCCGCAAGATCACAGCATGATCCAGGACGCCCTGAGCGCACTGCTCAAACGATCGTAAGTAAATCATGCACACAGCCCGCACTAGACCAGGATTCTTGTTCAGACGGTGCGGGTTTCGCGATCAATTCCGAGCATGCGCCACCGCGTGCTTGGCAGGACTCGCAACTTCGCTCGTCAGCAATGTGAGTGTGCTGTATGCCGCTGAAACGGGAACAGCAAACGTCATCCGCGCGAAAAATGTAAATGGCATTAACAACGCTGACCATGGTAACGATGCATATATGTGGGCCAGATTAGAGCGTGGCGGTTACGTCATCGTGATGCGGCACGCCAGCACGGTTGCAGGTATCGGCGATCCACCGGGATTTACGCTCGACGACTGCGCCACGCAACGCAATCTAAGCGCCGAGGGGCGCGCACAGGCCGGGCGCTGGAGGGCGGCCATCGGCGCGCATCGTGTTCCAATTGGTGACGTTTTTTCTTCAGCCTGGTGCCGCTGCGTAGACACGGCAACGCTAGCATTCGGCACACCAGAAACATCAAAAGCATCATCAGCACCGCCCAAAGTATGGGTTGCGCTCAATTCATTTTTTGAGTCCGCCCAAAACGAGGCGGCGCAAACCGCAAGCGTCAAAATCAAATTAGCCAGTCTTATTCAAACGAATAAAAAAGCGGGCAAAAACGCCGTGCTTGTCACCCATCAAGTCAACGTTGCCGCGCTAACCGGGGTGTCGCCGCGGTCCGGCGAAGCCGTGGTTATCCAGATTGATGCGCGGGGAAACGTTATGGTGGTCGGTCGTTTGTGGGTAGAGTAGCCAAACTTGAGACGGGCGCGGGGATTGCTTCTTCAGCATGTTTAGGCTTAAGACCCGCATCAGTGGCTGAGTTTGATGGTGTGGCGCTGACAGAATAGGCAACCAATTCAATAATCAGTTTGACATCATTGCTGACCGAAGCGGCCCACGCTTTCATGCCAAAGTCAGCGCGCTTAATCCTAACGAACGCCTCGGCATCGCAGCGCATCCGGCCGTTTGTAACGACGGGCTTGCAGCCCGACTTTTCAACCGTGAGCACTACGGGTTTCGCAACCCCCAGCAAGGTTAGCGTGCCTTCGATGGCCTTCAAGTTCGGCCCTTCCCATTTAAACATTGACGATGTAAAGGTGATGGTTGAAAATTTTTCAACGTTGAAGAATTGCGGGCCGCGTAAGATTTCATTAGTGGTCTCCGCATTCACCACATGCGCGTCCAGAGAAGTCGCATCAATTTCTGCAATGATGCTCTCATTGGCGCGGCTGGCTACAGCGCGGCGCGTAGGGTCATGAATCAAGCGGCCTGTCGTTCGATTAAATTTGCCGCGTACGGTTATGAAGCCCAGAAATTTTGCTTCAAACCGCGAATGCGTCTCGGTCGGGTCCAATACAAACTCGTGGGTTGTACGCGGCGCGCTCACTTCGGCAACACCTTGCGCTTTTAAAAGCGGGCTTGGCGCTGGTAACGGTAGTGGCAGTGGCAGTGGCTCCGCGGATTTCACGGCTTGCGCCAATGCGAAGCCCGTGGTGTTCAGTATCAACGCGACCACTAAAGCAATCTTCAATAGACTAGCCGACCGGTATTCACAACACCACGCCGATGCCCTAAACAGCATGAAAAACTGCGGGGAAAACAGCCTAATCTTCATCGAAAATCGAGTTCCGCATCGATTGATTCAAACGCTCCAATGCACGACGATCCTGTTTTGTCGGACGGCCCTTGAACAGCGGCGGCGGCATGTCGCGAAGCTCGTTTTGGATTGCCTGGCGGGCAGCAATACTTTCCGGCGTTTCGTCGTAAAGTTCGCGCGCGAGCGGTGCTGACACGCGCTTTCCGCATATTGCCTGCACCACTAACCGGGTTGCATATGGCGGGCGGCGCAAGGTCAGCTCATCGCCAACACGGATGGTCTTGGCTGGCTTTGCACGATCACCATTCACATCAACATGACCCGCACTAATCGCCTCGATGGCCAGTTGCCGGGTTTTAAAAAACCGTGCCGCCCACACCCAAATATCCAAGCGCACCGAAGTCACGCTATCAGGCGTACTTGCCATTCAACCCCGCTTACCATTCATTTTGACCACCGCGACATTCATCGGCAATCCGGTTCCCGTATCGTACTCGGCACCCGCCATGACCCCAAGTCTGGCGATATCTTCCGCCGATTTTCGACCTTTATACACCGCATACATGGCTCCTAAAGCAAAATCACGGCCGGAACCGATCGCCCAAAAACGATCAAACTCAAACACTTCACGCATCGAATAGACGCCAAAAATACCGCTTGAGTTCACCACCAGCGAAGTTAATTGTGACGATTCATAAGGGTCATCGTCTTCCTCTTTTGGATTTAAATAAGCCTCATCTTTCAAAATTGGGTGAATTTTGCGAAAACTGTCATATATGTCATCACGACCATGAAATTTAAACTCAGGATGCTTCTTGAGCAAATGCTCCAGCACCAGCTGGTGGGCGGCTGATCCTGCAATGCCAAAGTAAGTGTCTCCGTGTTTCAATAGCTTTTCCGGTGCGGCATCATGCGTGCTGGCCAGCCGGGTAGAGCCAAAGGTCGTCAACGTATCGCCTGCGATCACAGCCATTCCGTCTTTTTTAACAACCACGATTGTTGTCATGTGAATGTCCTTTAAGAGTGTTGCCGCCGGTTAATTTACGTTTTTTCAGCTAATGCTTTTACAGCCGACAAGCTGTTGGCAGACAAGCGTAGCCTAAAACGCCTTAACTCCGCAGCCTATCGCCAAAATTGACCAGTAGTACGCCTGCAATAACCAGCAGAGCACCGATTGCGCGCGGCATGCTCAGTTCGCGTTCAACCAGGCCGAGAACGCCGACTCGATCAAAAAACAACGACGCCAAAATCTGCCCCGCAATCACAAGACTGAGCATATTCGCCACGCCGATCCGGGGCGTCAAGAGCGTAGCACCGAATACAAACGTCGCTCCCAGCAACCCGCCCGCTAACTGCCATGGCGCAATCGTGGAAAGCTTGAGCACGCTGCTCCATCTCTCCCCGGTCACCAGACACAGAACCACGAGCACGACTAATCCGACCAAGAAATTCATCATCGCGGCAAATACAGCGCCACTTCCCACGGTCACGCGCAGCGAATTATTAAGAATGGCTTGCAGAGGGATTACGCAGCCGATAAAAAATGCAAACAACAGCAAAAGCGCATTCATAGTTACCTAATTTGACCGAGTAGTTTTATGGAAATCCTTAAATGGTACTGCACTTTGGCGCGGCTGTTAGGTATCCATCGTGGCCAATACACTCGGCAACGACCTGACGCCGAAAATTAATGTGTCTAACGCGATGGCGTTGACTTCACAGACTCGCTTCGGCACACTTCCCCGCAGCCTCAACACTTGACGGCCATTGCCGCTTCATCGCCATGCCAGTCACTTATTCAGATAGTCAATGAGAAGGCAATTTAAATACACGGAGTAGTTCATGCAATCAACGCAAGCGACTAGAAAAATCAACCGCAGGACGCTCGTTGGGCGGCTAGTTTTGGGATGCGCCACCGCTCTCGTCATGGCTACCGCGATGCCATACGCATATGCCAAAACATTCCGCTGGGCGAGCCAGGGCGATATTCTCACCATGGATCCGCATTCGCAAAACGAAGGCCTGAACAATTCAGCGTCAGACCATATTTATGAACCGCTCGTCAATCGTGGCAAGACGATGTCGATTGAGCCGTGCTTAGCCACCAGCTGGACGCAGCTCAATCCAACCACCATGCGTTTCAAATTGCGCGACAAAGTGCTTTTCCATGACGGTTCGACCTTCACCGCCGATGATGTAGTATTTTCGATCACACGCGCACTGGAAAAAACCTCAGACTTCTCTGCTTACATGCAGGGCATAAAAAGTGCCAAAAAAATCGATGGTCTTACCGTCGATATCGTGAGTGATGGCCCCAATCCGACGCTGCTTGACCAGCTAACTGAAGTAAGAATGATGAACAAAGCCTGGGCTTTAAAAAACAACGCGCAAAAGCCGCAGGATTTCAAAAACAAAGAGGAGACTTATACCGCCCGAAATACCAACGGCACCGGGCCGTACATTCTTAAGGCGCGCGAACCTGACGTAAAAACAGTATTCGTAATCAATCCAAAGTGGTGGGGAAAGCGCGATAGCGAATCTATTGATGAAGTGGTCTACACGCCGATCAAAAACAATGCGACCCGCATTTCAGCGCTGCTGTCGGGCGAAGTTGATTTTGTGCTGGACCCGCCCGTCCAAGACGTTCCTAAGTTGAAAGAGGATAAAGCGATAAAAGTCTTGGAAGGCAACGAAAATAGAACAGTTTTTTTGAATTTTGATCAGGGCCGCGACGAGCTTTTGTATGGCAGCAAGGGCAAAAATCCCTTCAAAGACATTCGGGTCCGTCAGGCCATGCTTCAAGCCATCGATGTCAATGCGATTTACGTAAGCGTGATGCGCAAGCTTGCGCTACCGACCATGTCGCTTATCGCGCCACAGGTTCGCGGCTACACCAAAGACGTTGAAAATCGTCCGCCGGTTGATATCCCGAAAGCCAAAAAACTGATGGTCGATGCGGGGTTTGCGAGCGGCTTCGACGTCACCCTTGACTGTCCCGATAATCGGTACATTAACGACCAAGCGATTTGCGTCGCGATCGCCGGCATGCTGGCCAAGATTGATATCCGCGTCAAAGTCAACGCGATGCCACGCGCGCTCTTTTTCCCCAAAATTCAAAACATCGACACCAGCATGTACTTGCTGGGTTGGGGCGTGCCCACGTTTGATTCGCTCTACACCTTACAGTCTATCCTGCGCACGAAGGGACAAGGCGGCGATGGCACCTGGAATTTTTCCGGTTACTCTAATCCAAAAATCGACGCCATCGTCGACGCACTAAAAACGGAAGTGGACATCAAAAAGCGCGCCGAGCTTACCAGGACTGCGTTGCTACTTGAGCAAGCCGATGTGGGTCACATTCCACTGCATCATCAGGTAATTCCGTGGGCCATGCGCAGCAACATCACGGTCGTGCACCGCGCCGACAACCGCATGCTCGCAAAGTGGGCGGTCATTAACTAATCGCAAACGTTGGCGGCGACTTGCTCATTTCAATGTGAGCTTCGGCATGAACCTTTTCGCAGAGTTCGGCGGAGGAAGTCGTATCTATTACAATCGCTTTAACTGATGAGCAAAGCACCTGAATGTAACCCATAGGCACTAACCAAGCTTTTCCAACAAATTGCTTTTTTGATACTCTTTGCGGCGACGCAATTTCATCAAACCCAATAACAATTGCAGGTTGCAAGGTGGAATCGTTCCTGCATCCTTGCTCACAAGTACACACGCACACAAAAATTATTGCGCCACGCCAGTTTCATCCTTCGATTCACACCCATGGCTGAAAAACTGAAATGAACAAAAATATCGCTGGCCCCCAAAATGGCGCAATCCGGTTGTGTGCGCCATTTTTAACACGTACGATCATCTCGGCGCTCGCGATGATGGTGATCACCTTCTGGGTCGGCATATGCTGTGCCAAACCACTGCGCTACGCCACCCAAGACGAGCCGCAAACGCTGGATCCGCATTCGGCCAATCTGGCGGTGACCAATAGGTTGCTCGGCAATGTCTATGAAGGCTTGGTGGGGCGCGATAAAGACTTCAAAATGGTTCCTTGGTTGGCGCTTTCATGGTCGCAGCCCGACGCAAAAACGTGGCGATTTAAATTGCGTCCGGGCGTCAAGTTTCATGATGGTTCGCCCTTTACCGCCGATGATGTCGTGTTTTCAATCGAGCGTGCGCTGTCAGCGAATTCGCAGATGAAAGCATCTATTCAAGGCGTCGCGAGTGGGAAGAAAATTGATGATTTGACCGTCGATGTTGTGATGAAAGAGCCCAATCCGGTTCTGCTTAATCACATGTTCTTTTTTCGCATCATGAGTAAATCGTGGGCAATCAAAAATAACGCCTTGCTCCCACAGAATTACAAAGATAAAGAAGATACCTTTGCCTCGCGCAACACCAACGGCACCGGCCCGTTTATGGTGACCGTCCGCCAACCTGATGTAAAAACTGAGCTGGTGCAAAACCCAAACTGGTGGAACAAAGCGAGTCCCGAAAAAGGCAATATTACCGCCGTCACGTTATTGCCCGTTAAAAATAACGCCACACGTTTAGCAGCCTTGCTGTCCGGCGAGGTCGATTTCGTCAACGATCCGCCATCGCAGGACATCGCCCGATTGAGAGCCGCGCCGAACATAACGATGATCCTCGGCGCAGAGTCGCGCGTCCAGTTTCTGGCGTTCGACCTCACACGCGATGAGCTCCTGTATTCCAATGTGAAAGGCAAAAATCCGTTTAAGGATGTTCGCGTGCGCCAAGCTATTGCGCATGCCATTGATGCAGAAACCATCAAATTAAAAGTGATGCGCGGACTCGCCCGGCCGACCGGCACCATCATCACGCCTGTTGATCAGGGATACAGCAAGGACGCAGACATTCGCCTGCCGTACAACGTTGCGCGTGCCAAAGCATTGCTAAAGGAGGCAGGCTATCCCAGTGGCTTTGAGGTCACGCTCGACTGCGGCGCTGCCCAACCGCCTGCTGATATTTGCCAGGCGATTGCGCCGATGCTGGCACGAATCGACATCAAGGTCACACCCAATATTGTGCCCACCGCGAATTATTTTCAAAAGATTCAAAAATTCGACACCAGCTTCTATCTTTTGAGTTGGAGCACACCCACCACCGATGCGTTATACACCCTACAAAGCTTGCTACGCAGCTACAGTGGCGACAGTAGCGGGAATGGTGACTCGAACTATGGGCGCTATTCGAGTGCACAAATGGATCAACTCATCGATAAAATCCGGATCGAAAATGACCTAAAAAAACGCGATGAATTCATTCGTGAAGCACTCATGCTGGCCAACGATCAATTGCCGATCCTGCCGATTCACCAGCAGCTTTGGCCATGGGCGATGCGGAAAGGTTCTACCGCTATTTTGCCGCCCAATAACGTGCCGTACTTCTTTAGATTCAATTTGAAATAAGCGTTTACAACAAGCCAGCGCAGTATTCGTTTCAGCTAAAACCTCAATATGTCCAGCCAACCGGAAATCATCGATGCTCGCTTTCATTGCCCGCCGTCTTTTACAAAGCATCCTGGTCATGCTGACCGTCGGCTTCATCGCTTTTTCGCTGTTCAATTTCGTCGGTGATCCGGTTGCACTCATGTTGCCGCCGGAAGCCACGCAAGCGGATCGCGATGAAGTACGCAAATCGCTTGGACTCGACAAACCTTTCTATACCCAGTTTGCGGTGTTCGTTCAAAACGCGCTGCAAGGCAATTTCGGCATATCGCTCCGCTTGGGTCGCCCGGTTTCACAGCTGCTGGCCGAGCGCTTGCCCGCCACGCTTGAGCTGGTCGGCGTCGCCACACTGTTGGCCTTGCTGGTGGGCATTCCAGTAGGCATCTATACGGCGCTGAAGCGCGATCATTGGTCGTCACAAGTATTGCTGACCGGTTCGCTGATTGGGGTCTCGCTGCCCAATTTTTTGATTGGCATTTTTCTAATCATCATCTTCGCCGTCTGGCTGGGCGTACTGCCGTCATTTGGCCGCGGCGACACCACCCAGCTCGGATTTTGGTCTACCGGATTTTTAACGGTGTCGGGATTGAAGGCCGTCGTCTTGCCTGCGGTGACGCTTGGCTTTTATCCGGTCACGCTAATCATGCGGCTGGTCCGCTCTGAAATGCTGGAAGTGCTGCGCACGGATTACATCAAATTTGCGCGCGCCCGCGGGTTATCAAATCAGGCCGTTCATTTCGGTCATGCCCTGAAAAACACGCTAGTCCCAGTCATCACCATCACCGGATTGCAACTGGGCGGCTTGATCGCGTTTGCGATCATCACGGAAACGGTATTTCAATGGCCGGGCATGGGCTTGTTGTTTATTCAAGCGGTGCAGTTCGCGGACATTCCGGTCATGGCGGCCTACCTGTGCCTAATCGGGTTTATTTTTGTCACCATTAATTTAATTGTCGACACGCTCTATTACGTCGTCGATCCACGGCTCCGCATGGAGACTTCATCAGCGGGAGGCCATTGACATGACCGGTGCATCAGGTAGCAAGATGGGCAGCACCATAGGCAGCAAGATAGCCAGCACGTTTCGACGCATTTTAGATAGCGATATCTGGTACAAATTCAAACAAGATCCGATTGTTATCACCGCGACAATTGTCGGGCTCATCCTGATTTTATCGTCGGCTTTTGCGCCTTTATTCGCACCCCACAGCCCATTTGATTTAAAGACCTTGAATCTCAGCGATGCGTTTACGCCACCCGCGTGGATTGAGGCGGGCAAATCGCAGTTTTTGCTGGGCACCGATGACCAAGGCCGCGATGTACTTTCGACCATCATGTACGGCTCAAGAGCCTCGCTGGTGGTGGGCTTTGCCGCCGTGTTGTTATCGATGGTGGTGGGCATCACACTGGGACTCATGAGTGGCTATTTCGGCGGCGCATTGGATGCGTTCATCATGCGGATAGCCGATGTGCAGTTATCGTTTCCAGCGATCTTGATCGCACTATTGATCAGCGGCGTGGCCAGAGTTGTGATCCCAAATTCACAGCACGATCAGGTCGCGATTTACGTTTTGATTTTTGCCATCGCCGCATCCGGCTGGGTGCAATACGCGCGCACCGTGCGTGGCTCAACATTGGTCGAGCGCAATAAAGAATATGTTCAGGCCGCCCGCGTGATCGGCAGACGCCCGCTTGCGATCATGTTCGCGCATGTGTTGCCGAACGTGCTGGGTCCCGTCATGGTGTTGGCCACGCTGCACATCGGCACGGCGATCATCACCGAGGCCACGCTTTCTTACCTTGGCGTCGGTATGCCTGCGACGCAGCCGACCCTTGGCACGATGATCCGCATTGGCGGCGATTTTCTGCTGTCGGGTGAATGGTGGATTCTCTGGTTTCCGGGCTTGGCATTGGTGGTACTGGTGCTGTCGATAAACATCATCGGTGATTGGCTGCGCGACGCGCTCAATCCCAAACTTCGCTAGGACCGCACGCATGTCAACCTCGCCCAACGTGCCGCTGCTTCAAGTCAAAAATCTTCGCATCGAATTTCCCACCCGTCGCGGCATTTTGACCGCCGTAGACGACATCAGTTTCGATATTGCCGCAGGCGAAGTGCTGGGCGTGGTCGGTGAATCGGGGGCCGGAAAATCGCTCACCGGCGCGGCGGTCATCGGTCTGCTGGAGCCACCGGGCCGAATCGCGAGTGGCGAAATACTGCTGGCCGGCCGACGCATTGATAATCTGCCGTTTGAAGAATTGCGCAAGATCCGGGGCCGCGAAATCGGCGCGATTTTTCAGGATCCACTCACATCGTTAAATCCGCTTTATACGATTGGCCGTCAAATTATCGAGACCATCGAAACCCATCTTGATCTCACCCATGCTCAAGCCAGAGCGCGCGCCATCGAGTTGTTAAACGAAGTCGGCATTCCCGCCGCCGATAGACGTATCGATCACTATCCGCACCAGTTCTCCGGCGGCATGCGTCAGCGCGTGGTGATTTCGTTGGCACTTGCCGCCAATCCAAAACTTATCATCGCCGATGAACCGACGACCGCGCTTGACGTTTCGATTCAGGCGCAAATTATTACGCTGATCAAAAAACTTTGTCGCGAACACGGTACTGCGGTCATGCTGGTCACGCACGACATGGGCGTGATCGCGGAAACCGCCGACCGCGTTGCCGTGATGTATGCCGGTCGGATCGCCGAAATCGGGCCGGTGGCCGAAGTGATCCACTCACCGCAGCATCCCTACACGATCGGCTTGATGGGCGCGATCCCGAGTGTGGGTGATAACCACGAACGCCTATCGCAAATTGACGGCTCGATGCCGCGATTAACCGCGATTCCCAAAGGCTGCGCATTTAATCCCCGCTGTACACGAGCCCAAGATGTGCCTCACCATCGTTGCACTACCGAGCGGCCTGAACTCATGCCCGCCGGCAAGACAATGGCCGCCTGTTGGTTGCATGCCAGCGAGACGGTTCAAACAGGTAAACAAGCGGTGACGGCATGAATAAAAAATCGAGCAACGTCCTGCTGGAAGTAATTGATGTCGCCAAAGAATTCGACGTCTCAAAACCGTGGCTGAACCGGGTTATCGAGCGTCAAGACCGGCAAATTTTAAAAGCGGTGGATGGCGTCAGCTTCACCATCAATCGCGGCGAAACATTATCGCTCGTCGGCGAATCTGGCTGCGGCAAATCAACCGTTGCGCGGCTGGTTTGTGGGCTGTATACGCCGTCGCGGGGCTCGATTATTTTTGATGGCGTCAATATGGCCGATGCCGGCGCCGACGAAGTTCAGCAACTGCGCAAACGCTTTCAAATGATTTTTCAGGACCCGTATGCGAGCCTGAACCCACGCTGGCGGGTGGGCAAAATAATTGCCGAGCCGCTGCGCGTTCACAAAATCGCCACCAGCTCGGCTGACGTAAAGCAACGCGTTGATAAACTGCTCACGCAAGTGGGCTTGTCGCCGCTCGACGCTGAAAAATTTCCCCATGAATTTTCGGGCGGGCAACGTCAGCGAATTTCCATCGCACGCGCGCTTTCATCAAACCCGGAATTTTTGGTGTGTGATGAACCGACCTCGGCGCTGGACGTTTCCGTTCAGGCGCAGATTTTGAATTTGATGAAAGACCTGCAGCGCGAATTCGGCCTCACCTACCTTTTCATCTCACACAATCTGGCCGTTGTTTCGCATATTTCGACCCGGGTTGGCGTGATGTATCTGGGCCGTCTGGTAGAAGTCGCCGACACCAAACGCATCTTTGCGAACCCGCAGCATCCTTACACGCAGATGCTGCAATCAGCGATCCCCGATTTAAAAATGACCGGCAAGCAACGCACCGCCGTCGCCGGTGAAGTTCCAAATCCACTCACGCCCCCCACCGGCTGCACGTTTCACCCGCGCTGCCCGTACGCGAATGAGCGCTGCAAAACTGAGCGTCCCAACCTGATCGATTACGCGGATGGTGGGCAGGTGGCGTGTCATGCGGTGGAAGAGAAGCGGATTAATATTCTGGTGGCGGCGTTGCGCTAATTGACTTCTTTTATGCCAACCTCGCAGAATCAAAACGCGTAACACTTTCTACACAGAGGCTAACCAAAAGTGGGCTGCATGTTGAAATCTAATCTGATGAAATTTTTCTGTTTCACTACGCAAAGCATGTTTCTTATTTGCGTTGGAATTTCTCTGGCAGGCGCAGCGAATGCACCAAAAACTTTACCGCTTGTATTTCCGGTTCTTGGGTTAAAACCCGGTCTTCCGTATAAAGGCGTTGAACAGACACTGAAGACCGGTGAAGTGTTGCGTTATTACACAAGCGACAATTCCAACGCTGTGCGCCCAGTAGTCGTATTTTTTCCCGGCTCTGGATGTAATGGTGTCTTCAGCCGTGACAAAAATGGTGCTGCGACCGCTTCCATAGAAGCATTCATTACAAAATATTTACCTGACACCCGTGTTTTGATTTTAGAGCGCCGAGGCATTCCACGCCAATTTGCATCATCGAATCCCGGCACCGCAATCGATTGTCCAGCAGAATATGTAAAGCATGACAATTTTGACTCCATCATCGGCCATTACTACAACGTTTTAAGGCTAGTTAAAAAGCGACATGAAATGAATAGTGGAAAAGTGATGTTTGTTGGAATGTCAGAAGGCGTTTTATATGCGTCAGAAATGGCTCGTCGGATGCCGATCGTTTCTAAGCTCACTTTGATTTCAGGTTTTCGCACCCAGCAGCTATTTAGCCTCATTCATAATTCGCTTAACAGTCAAGAGCACACTGAGCCAAACAAAGCAGCAACACTTGAAGAAACACGAGATTTGATTAATCAATGGCAGGCAGTACAAAATGATCCGCGTTCGACGACGAAGCTTTTTCTAGGGCATCCTTATTCAAGATGGAGCAGCACAGCAGTTCGTTCACCAATAAAAAATGTTCTTGCCAGTAAAGCAGATTTGTTTGTCGTTCAAGGCGGCAAAGATACACAAGCGCCTTCAGCGGGTTTTGAATTGGCGATTTCAGAGCTAATTTTATCGAACAGGCATTTCACGATGGAATATATCGGCTGCGGTGATCATAATTTAATCTGCGAAAAAGACAACGGCGCGCCACTCAATCTCAATTCCGTTATGCAGCACAGTTTCGAATGGTTTCTCGGCAAACCAATTTTGGGTGAGGACGTGATTTCAGTTAACGCTATAGGCAAAAAGAAGTAAGCCCTATAAAGGTGCCAGCTTGAAAACCATTTTGAAATTTTTCCTCTCGCTACAAATACGCGCAGTCCTAAATGGCGTTGGTTATTTTTAGCAATCTGTTTTTTTTCTTCGGGTTGCACGGCGCTTTCAACGGTTGTGTTTTCCACTGATTTAGATCTGCAAGTTAACGACCGCGATGTGTCTGGCAACGAATGGCGTACCACAGCGACAGCAATCATGAAGATGCCGAGAGATTCAGCGGCTGCCGTAGGAGCATCCTCATTTCCACAAGTTCGCTACGAGGAAAAGGTGTTTGAGTGGGAGTTCGGCGCAAATGCAGAGGGCTTCCGATATGCGATCCGAAGCAAGATGCCTGGCAAACTATGTTTTGTTTTCGACCAAGCGCATTTGCTGTCGAACATACAGTCCAAAGAAATTCCAATGCGCGTTTATTTTGTGCGACAAGGACCTGCGCAAAAGCCAACATTATTGATACGAGGAAAGGCCGGCGAACAGCGAACTTTTGATGCGCCGCCGTTATGTTTTGCACAACAAAATTTAGAGCCCTTCGCCCTCGCCGTAGACTTGTCAGAACTGTTCTCGAACAGCAACATGATCAATATTCGTTGAGCCGGTAAAAATGCCACCCTGCTAGACAAAGGGGTAAGTAATTGGCTAAAAATTTATGTGCCTATTGAACATGAAGGCAAGAGAGAACAATTGGAGATCACGCTTACGGTGGCCGACAGTTCTGCTACGCTTGCTTATTGGTATCGCAGCTAAGCCGGTCGGTCGTAGCGCCTCCGCGAAGGTCGGGCGCGCTGGCTTCGGCGATTAACTGGACTACTCGCAAAACTTTGATCAAAGCAAAATTGATCATCCCAAGTTGACTAAGTAAGCAGAGCGTATTCAATCAGCTTGTCCTGCCATGGGCAATAAACAGATTAATATTCAGGGCGCGGTGCGGCAAAAAGTCAGTTTAAAGTCTTTTACTGACGCGGCTCCTAGACCAAAAATGCTCGTAGATAGCCGCCGCACAAGGCTTTCCCCTTTTTTTATATCGCGACCATCGACTTCTTTGTCATTAGCCCGAACTTACCCATATTAATTTTGGCACGCCGTTTAACGAAGTGCTTATGATGGTTGCTGGCATGCGCGAACTTCTTCAAAGGCGATAAACGTGAGAAAAAACGTCTGGCGAATCGACGCATCGGGTGCGAACGCGGATGCGGGCAATGTTGTTTGGGCGCCCTTCAAATCGGTATGGAACACGGCGATGTATCTAATCGCAATTTTCATCGCCCCCTGTATTTCACGTTGGCTGCTTTTGCGCTATTTTTACTGCTCAGTTACGCGACCTTACTTTTTGGCCACTCGCTGGGTATGCACAGGCGTTTAATCCATAAATCTTTTGAGTGCAGCAAACCCTTTGAGCGCTAGCTGGTTTGGCTGGGTGTGTTGGTGGGTATGGCCGGACCTTTTGGCATTTTGCGCATACACGATATTCGCGATTGGGCGCAACGCCAGCCCTCATGCCACGAATTCTTCTCGCACCGCAGGGGGCTTTAGGTTGACGCATTCTGGCAATTGCATTGCACATTCGAATTCGATAAGCCGCCTAAATTCACGATTGAACCTGAGTTCAAAAATGACCGTTGGTATCAATTTATGGAAGCCACATGGCCGCTTCATCAGCTGGCACTGGCGATTGTTCTCTATCTGATCGGCGGCATAAGTTTTGTGGTGTGGGGCGTGGCGGTGCGGGTTGCCGTCAGCGTGACCAGCCACTGGATCGTCACTTATTTTGCACACAACCCCGGCCCCGGAAGATGGCTAGTGAAAGGCGCAGCTGTGCAGGCTTCAAATCTTGAAGGCTGGGGTTTCCTGACACACGGTGAGTGCTGGCACAACAATCATCACGCGTTTCCAGAGTCGGCAAAAATGGGACTGGAGCCTCGCCAACTTGATCCAGGCTGGCAAGTCCTTAAGCTACTTGCTAAATGCGGCCTGGTACGAAATCTTGGCATGCCGCGTAAATCAGATCGCTGCGAAGATCTTGAAAATAACCTGATCCCCGCAGTCATCTCTCCCATTGCGCTGAGCAAACACCGCAAAAAATCAGCCCGTGAGGAAGCCATTTGAGTTGCACCCTGATACAAAACGAAATTGTAAAAGCTAGTATCGACGGGTATTTTGAGCCTAAATCGGTCTGCGAGGCGCGCCTAACCTAGGCTTTAACATTCGCGCGTACACAAAACATTTGGCCGCAGAAATAAAAAACCCACCGCAGGCGGTGGGTTTCTTTACAACTTGAAAACCTCTATTTACCTTTGATTTCCGCCAGCAATTCCGTCGCGCCATAAATATTCTTGAGCGCCTCCTGAATGCCGCCGCTGGTGACACCGATGGTGCGATTCATCACGGGGTCAAATCCGAACGAACCGCCGTGCGAGTGCACGTTGCCATCAAAGGCGAGGCCGACAATCTCGGCGTTGCGGTTAATCATGGGGCTGCCAGAATTGCCGCCAATGATGTCGTTGCTCGAGACGAAATTGTAATTTTGCGCCAAGTTGATTTTGTCTTTCGATGCAAGCCACGACGCCGGTAGCGCATACGGCTCCGCACCGGTATTGCGGTTAAATGCACCTGCAAAATCCGTAAACGGTTTCACAGGCTTGCCGCGTTCTGTCCAGCCTTGTACTGCGCCAAAACTCAAGCGGAGCGTGCCAGTTGCGTCGGGGTAGACTTTGGAACCAAGCTGGGCAAAGCGCGCTCTGGCGATCAGCTCCGCGCTTTTCTGCTCAACCGCACTCACTTCATTTTCATAGCGCTTGCGAAGAGCGCGGGCATGGGCATCAATATCACGAGCCAGCTTGATGAACGCGTCGTCGGATTTATCGATGGCGGCACGCTCTCCTTGCCACAGGGCTTTACGCAGTGCGGGATCGCCCAGCTTGGTGTTTTCAACCAAACGCTTCGCGACTTGTACGGGAGACTCTTTGCCTAAAATCTGCACCACAAACGGGTCATCGGTGCCCAGCGTTTCGCGTAGTTTAGTCAGCGAAAATTCAAGCTTCAATTTTTCAAACTCGGGATAAATCGGCGCCGGCGAAAACATTTGGCGTTCCGCTGCCGGGAGTCGCGCTGAAGAAAACTCTGGCAGACGATCACCGTTAGGTTTTGTCCGCTCGTCGGCACCGCGCACTAGCGAGCGTGCCAGCGAAAAATAGCGTGAATTAAATGCACGCCCGGATTCGACTGCATCATATTCACCGGCGATATCCCGATAAACCGCCTGCGCTTTTTCAATCGCGCCCCATGCGTCGCCCACTTCCGCTTTTAGCTTGGGGTTTGCATTCACAAATTTCTTCAGCGAGGCTTCATCTGATCGTTTGCGCGCCATCAAAGCGGGCGACTGGAGTGCGGTCAATTCACCCGATGCAACCTTAAGCCCGTTTTCGAGAAAATATAGATCGTTGTAAGCCACCCGCGCCTGCTCAGGTCCCAGCTTGCGATATTCGGTCAGCACACCTCTCAATTCGTAACCGCGGCGCATGGTGCTAATCAAACGTACGTCACGCAATGTTTCGAGCTGCGAAACAGTCAGCAGACGATTGGTGCGGCCAGGATTACCAGCAGTGAACACCAACTCATCCGCTTTAGGGCCGCCGGCGCTGAATGGGAAATAATCTTTTACCACCGCAGGCTTGCCGTTTTCATAGGCACGCAACATCGATGCGTCCAGGCCGAAACGCGGGAAATTAAAGTTGTCCGGATCGCCGCCAAAATTAGGCGCCGCGTCTTCCGGTGCCCACACCAATCGAACATCGGAAAAACGATGGTAGCGATACAAATGATATTGCCCGCCCTGATAGAGCGTCACCACGCTGCAGCGCACGGTGTCTTTTTTATCGCCGACACAATCGGCCGCCAGCTTGGCGCTCATCGCGTTCTGCGCATTCTTATAAGCTTCACCGGTGAGCCCTTTGGTCGCCGCATTCATTTCTTGGGTCTTGTCGGTGATTTGCTCAAGGCGGCTCACTTCGGTTGCTGGGCATTGCATTTCTTCTTCATGTTTGCGCGCTAGAAAGCCGTCCTGCAAATAGTTTTTCTTTGCGCTCGAAATTTGTTGCAAGCACCCTGCCACGCAATGATGGTTGGTCAGCACCAAGCCTTCTGGCGAGATCATCGACGCGGAACAGCCGCCCAAATTCACTGCGGCGCGCATCGCGTGATCCACCCACGCTTGGTCCGGGCTGAAGGCATATTTGGACTTCAGTGCGTCGCGTGGCAAATTATCAAACGTCCACATGCCTTCGTCAGCGATGGCCGGGGCAGTAAGCAACATGGGGAAAAGCGATACTAAAGAAGTCAAAAGAGCGGCGCGCATATTCATGAATTAAAAACCTTTCAAGCGGGGAGAGCTAGGAATGAGTGAAGAAGCATCACTTCTGGTGGATACAATTTTAGTCGCAAAAAAGTCTTAGGTTTTAAAGATCACCTTAAGAGAGCTCTGATTAAGTCCAGTTCTGAGCCAGGCTAGGCGTGGGACTAAAAATATCGACGCAGCATATGTTTGATATGTAAGGAGATATTTTTAGTCCCGCAACAACGTATGGCAACGAAATCGACTTTATCTGAGCTCCTTAAAACGCACGATGGCAGTCACGGCGCTGACAGGCGGACCAACGAGGCCGGTAACATTCACTTACACATTGGATGATTCGCGCGGTCGCAAGCTGAACAATGCTGGTAGGTGGCACGATGGAGGTCGCAAGCGCACCTCTAGCTGCAATTACGCCGCAATCAAATCGGCATTCAGTAGGCTCAAGCAGGTCTCAGGCAGGCTTTAAACAAGCACCAGGCTGGGGATTGTCCGGCGCAGCTGGAGTTTTCCGCTGCTGACTTCCCGGGCAAAATGCACATTGCGGGCAGCCGCATGGATATACAAATTGTAGCCGCCAAAATGCGTCGCGGCGTAGTTGTAAACGCCACCCAGATCATCTTCCAAACGATTCACGGCCGCCTCAAAAAAGGCCGGCGTTTGCTGCACCAGATCTTCGCCCGATTTATAAACCACCTCATCACCTGCCGCGGTATGTTTAACATCAATGCCAGCATCCACAAACTCCGGATAGAGGCGATCGCGACATTTTTCGAGGTAGCATCGGTCGGCCATTTGCGCCATGATTTCGGCGGAGCCCAGTAAATTACCCAGCAGGCGCAGTAAGGGATTGTTGATCGCGATGTCAGCAACATCTTTCTCATTGCCGGTGAAATGAAGAAGTTCGGCACCTGATTCCTGAAATTCGGCGAGGCCAATGCTTGGCAAATATTCGCGTAAAAATTGCGCGCCGCGCGAAACATGTGACGCCGTATAGAACGCACCGCTCGGCACCGTTGCGTCGTTGGCTTTTTTGATGTAACCGACATCATGAAACAGTGCCAGCAACACTCCCAGCTGAAACAAGCGTGCGGCCAGCGGCGGGGAATCGCGCCGTGAGCGCTCATATCCGTCCATCAGACGCGCTATCGCCAGCGTCACCTCCATAACATTTTGCACGTCGTGGAACCCGGTATCACTCGCCTGATAGCCTGGGTAATCTCCCCTATAAAGCGCTGCGAAATCTGCAAAAGCCTGTTCCATGAAAGCATGAGCCACACCAGGATACAGTAAACGAAACAATCGATTGATCTCGCGTTCAACGCTTTCCTGGTCCGTGGTTTGCATTCGGTTGGTGACATCATAATCGTTACGGCGGACTTGCTTTCCTGCTCCATTTGTAATTTTTAACGCTATTTTTTCTACATCCCCTGCCGATAACGTATAGCGGGAATTGATTTTGAATAAGCTGTCGTTTTGTGACACTTTTAGGCGCTTTATGCCGCCTTGGGCTCGATAAATCTCCACATGTTCTGCCGACACTGCGCAACCAAAACACTTTTTAAACCTTCCCGACCCCTTTATGAGCGCCCCCGAACGAGGTATATTTGTGGCAAAGGAAATTCATATTTCATGTCCAATTTTGAATCTGACGGGTCTGGCAATAGTGCAGCTATAGAAGCGCGCATCATTGAACTAAAAGAAGAACACCGCGACCTCGATTTGGCCCTCAACGCTCTCGCTGCGGCCCCCCTGCACGATCAATTGCAGCTTCGCCGTATGAAAAAACGCAAACTATTGCTCAAAGACCAAGTCTCTTTTTTAGAAGCACAATTGACGCCAGATATTCAAGCTTGAGCACAAGCTGAGCCATCTGTCGGGCGTGCATCAGAAATATTGGCGACTTATCTGTGCTGTGAGCTATTTTAAAAACGCGTCACATTCAAAAAGGGAGATAATTCAACGCGTTAGTTGTCTGACACGTGATTTCTATTCGTAACTCTATGTCGAGTCGGCACAAACGCTGCTGGTTCCACCTTTGAAATTTTCTTTGGGTTGCTCGATGCGGGCCGCCCCCCCCTGAATTGTTCGCATTGAACCGTTTTCTGAAATAGTTGGTCGCGGTGCCACAAAATCCTTTCGCTTATGAAAAAACTTTTCCCATCATCCGGCTCTCGTAATTCTGGTGTCGCATCGTCTCCCTCGCTTCTTTGGATGATGTTCGGCGTAGTCGCGTTGCTCGTTGTGGTTGCTTCAGGTGCGTTCTGGTTCGGCAAAAACCAATCTGCTGCGCCGCTAGGCTCGACAGGTGCAGGCGGCACCGCGGCTAGGCCAGCGGGCAACGCAACGGTGGTGGAGGCCGTCACGGTCAAAACCTCAAAATTGGCACAGGGCATTACTGCCGTTGGCTCGCTTCGATCCGATGAATCGGTGATCATTCGGCCGGAAGTGGCGGGGCGTATTGCCGAGATATTGTTTCAGGAGGGTAAGCCGGTGCGCAAAGGCGCACCGTTGGTTCGCTTTGATGCCTCAGTGCAACAGGCTGAACTACAGCAGGCGGCCGCGAATTTAAACCTGAGCAAGAATAAATTTGACCGCGCCGTGGATTTGCAAAAGAAAGGTTTCATCTCGAGCCAAGCCAAGGACGAAGCGGACAACAACTATAAGGTGGCGCAAGCTTCGCACGATCTTGCATCGGCCAAGCTGACCAAACTTGAAATCAAAGCGCCATTCTCAGGAACTGTCGGCCTGAGACAGGTGAGCATTGGCGACTACATTCGTGACGGCCAAGATATTGCGAATCTAGAGTCGCTTGACCCACTTAAAGTTGATTTTCGGGTACCAGAAATATTCTTAAAGCAGGTCGCATCGGGCCAAGCACTGCAAATTAATTTGGACGCATTTCCCAACCAGGCGTTTGAGGGAAAAGTGTTGGCCATCAATCCGTTGCTGGATGCCAACGGTCGTTCTATTGTGATCCGTGCCGTGGTTAAAAATGCCGACGCTCGACTGCGTCCAGGTATGTTTGCACGCGTTCGCTTGCTCACAAGCGACGTGCAGGATGCAATGACCATTCCCGAGCAGGCGCTGCTGCCGCAGGGCGAAGAGTTTTACGTGTTTCGCGTTAGCGAAGGGCGCGCGACGCGCATCAAAGTTGAAATCGGTCAGCGTCGCGAGGGTGTTGTCGAAATACTGCGAGGGGTGGGCAAAGACGATGTGATTGTCACTGCAGGCCAGCTCAAAATCCGCGATGGAGCAGCGGTAAAGATCGCAGCTGTTTCTGCGCCGCCAGTGACGCCATCGCCAGGCTCAACGGCAACGACAGCCCCCCCAGCACCGCCGAAAAGTTAATTGCAGCGCGGGTGAATTGGCACCACGCACAGTGCCGTTACAAATCGCTGGAAGCTAGCGCAGCGAATGATTAATGCCCCGCTCGAAGCACCGAAGCGCGGAGGACTTAGAAACTTAAGGGCTTGAGGATTTAAACATGGTTCTGTCTGAAATTTGCATTAAACGGCCTGTTTTTGCCACCGTGATTTCGCTGGTAATCGTATTGATCGGCATTATTTCGTATTCGCGATTGTCGGTGCGGGAATTGCCCAAAATTGACGAGCCGATTGTAAACGTGACCACCGTGTATCGAGGCGCGTCCGCAGATGTGATCGAGTCCCAAGTAACGAAGCCCCTTGAAGATTCGTTGTCCGGTATTGAGGGGGTTGATGTCATGACCTCCACGTCCAGAAGTGAGCAGAGCGACATTACGGTGCGCTTCAAACTTTCGCGTAATCCGGATTCCGCCGCTGCCGATGTTCGCGATAAAGTGTCACGCGTGCGTGGGCGTTTGCCGCAAGCCATTGACGAGCCGATCATCGCCAAAACCGAGGCCGATGCGTTCCCGATTATTTTTATTGCGTTCGCTAGCAAACGCCACACTCAAGTAGAACAATCGGATTACGCCAACCTCTATATTCGCCCGCGCCTGGCGACACTGCCGGGCGCTGCCGACGTGCGCATCAATGGCGAGCGCAAAACGTCGATGCGCATATGGCTGGATCGCGCCAAACTCGCCGCATACAAGCTCACGCCCGCGGATATTGAAGACGCAGTGCGCCGCCAAAACGTCGAGATTCCGGCGGGTCGGATCGAAAGTTCGCAGCGCGAATTCAACGTCTTGTCGCAAACCGATTTGTTCACCCCTGAACAATTTGGCGCGATGATAATCCGCGATGCATCAGGCTATCCAGTAAGGATTCGCGACGTCGCGCGGGTTGAGATTGCGCCCGCTTCCGAGCGCACGATCACGCGCTTTCGTGGCGATCCGGCGATATCGCTCGGCGTGATACGACAGTCAACGGCCAACACGCTCGATTTAGCGATTGCGGTTCGAAAAGAAATCGACGAAATCAACAAGACCTTACCGGAAGGCATGAAGCTGACGCTGTCTTACGATTCGGCTGTGTTTATCGAAGAATCGACCAAGAATGTTTTTCGCACGGTGGTTGAAGCGATTGCGCTGGTCGCCATCGTCATTTTCATTTTCCTGCGCAATGTTCGCGCCACGCTGATTCCACTGGTGACCATCCCGATTTCATTGATTGGCACATTTACGCTGCTGTATGCCGCAGGTTTCACCATCAATATTTTGACGCTGTTGGCGATGGTGTTGGCGATCGGGCTGGTGGTCGACGACGCAATCGTGGTGATGGAAAATATCTACCGCAATATGGAAAAGGGCATGAAGCCGTTTGAGGCCTCCCTGGTGGGATCGCGCGAGATTGGTTTTGCGATTATCGCCATGACTATTACGCTGGCGGCGGTCTATGCGCCGCTCGCGTTC
>JBBRFJ010000022.1:0-33157 GCA_038224475.1 Burkholderiales bacterium | reverse complement strand
TTTTTTCGCCAGCGGAAATACGGCGTATTCGCGTTAAGGTTGAGCGTGCATTTGAAGCAAAGCAAATAAATAGTGGGATTGAACTTCATGGCTCACATAATCGCATTCAGTATCAATACTCGAATGAGAAAAGGTACAGAGTGACACTCGGAGAGTCCCCCAGCAATGGCCAAACGCAAATTGAAAAAATATTAGACTTTATCCGCTCACTTCCCATCAAACGAAGTATCGAACGCAATGGCTTTATTCTACCCAAACACGATTTAAACTAAATCCTAAACAATGCACATCCCCGCCCTGCTCCAGTTCCTAAAAGAACTCACTGAAAACAACAATCGCCCCTGGTTTTTGCATAACAAACCGCACTACGACATCTTGCGTGAGGAGTTCATTGAGCTCGTGGGCGACGTCGGCGCGAAGGTCGCAAAATTTGACAAAGACTTGGGCCCGTTTGAGCCGAAGAAAACGGTGTTTCGCATTTACCGCGATGTACGTTTTGCGAAAGATAAAAGTCCGTACAAAAATCATATCGGCGCGGTGTTGGGTGCGCGCACTACGGACAAGTCGCGGCCTGTTTATTACTTCCACGTCGATCACAAGGGTAATTTATTAACTGCTTGCGGTGTCTACATGCCGGACGCGGCGGCGGTTAAAAAAATTCGTGATTACATCGTGGCTGAACCGGCAAAATTTTCGAAGCTGTTAAAGAATAAAGCGATCAACGACACTTTCGGCGGCCTGATGGAGGAAGATCGTATGGCGCGGCCACCAAAAGGCTATGCGCCTGATTTGCCACACGTTGAGTACATCAAAAACCGACATTTTTTATGCGAAACCTCAATCAGCTTGAACAAGCGCGTGCCAAAGGATTTGGCAGGCGAAATTGCCGGTAATTTTGAGGCAGGTTTGCCGTTGGTTAAATGGTTGCGGGAGGCGACGGCGTAGCCATTAAAAGTGCCGAACCCTAATCCTAGCAAGCGTTTTCGAAGATTTTTTCTTGTAGAAGTCCGCCGATGCTAGGGTTTGCTTTTCAAATCCCCAATTTTCAAACCTCAATCCCCAACCATTTCCGCAAAACATGAAAACCCTCGTTGCCCTATCCCTATTGATCGCGCCATGGCTCATCTTCGCCGCCATCGCGATTAACCTTGGCCGCCCCAGCACCATCGGACTATTGGTGACGCTGGTCGTGTCAGCGTTTGGCCTCACGCTCCTGATCAATAAGAAAAAATAATGTCCCGACCCACGCTCACTGACGCGGCGCGGCCGGCGACTTTTACGGTCGATGCCGTCGATGAAAATGGCGTAACCCAGCCGACGCCGATTGCCGGCGAACATCCGTTAACGATCTACGTCGACAAGCGCGAAATCCTCACCATCATGACGCTCGGCGCGGCGCCGGAAGCACTGGTGATCGGCTATTTGCGCAATCAACGTTTGCTCGAATCTATCGACGAAATCGTTTCCGTACAAGTCGATTGGGAGGTCAACGCCTGCTCGGTCACGACCCGAAGCGGCCTTAAAAATCTCGATGAAAAAATGGCCAAGCGCACCAAGACTACCGGCTGCGGCGAAGGCACGGTGTTTGGTGATTTGATGGCTGATTTAGAGAATATTCAACTGCCGCGCGACATTCAAATCTCGCAAGCCACGCTCTACGCATTACTCAATAATGTGCGGATTTACGAATCAATCTATAAACAGGCCGGCGCTGTCCATGGCTGCGCACTGGGCAATACCCGAGGCGAGATTTTGACCTTCGTCGAGGATGTCGGCCGTCACAATGCTGTCGACGCGATTGCTGGCTGGATGTGGCTCGAGAATGTGGACGGCGGCGATAAAATTTTCTACACCACCGGCCGCCTGACAAGTGAGATGGTGATCAAAGCCGCGCAAATGGGCATTCCATTTTTGGTCTCGCGATCAGGCTTAACGCAGATGGGTTATGACATCGCCAAACGCGTCGGCATTACGATGATCGGCCGGGCAGTGAATAAACATTATTTGTTGTTTACGGGTAGCGAGCGAATCATTCCAATATGACCCAACCAAAAATCACCGCCTTAATTCTCGCCGGTGGGCGCGGTTCGCGGATGGGCAGCGTAGACAAGGGTCTGCAGCTTTTCAACGGCGCGCCGATGGTGTCCCATGTGCTCAACCGGCTGATCCCGCAGGTCGATGAAGTGATCATTAACGCCAACCGCAACATGGATCAATACGCGGCATTTGGATATCGCGTGGTCCCGGATGCGATTGACGGTTTCGCGGGCCCGCTGGCGGGTTTGCATGTTGGCTTGATGCATGCAACAACGCCGCTGGTGGTCACCGCGCCCTGTGATTCACCGTTTTTACCACTCGATTTAGTGACGCGGCTGCAGACAGCGATGGACCTTGAAAATGCCGATTTAGCGGTCGCCAAAACATATGATCAGGCGCACCCAGTTTTTTGTCTGGTAAAGCGCGAACTAGAACCGCATTTGCGCGAATTCCTAGCCAGCGGTCAACGCAAAATCGACAAATGGTATGCCGCGCTTCGCGTGGTCGACGTGCAATTTGACGATCAGGAAGCGGCGTTTGCAAATATCAATACCGAGGTGGAACTACGCGCGCTGGAATCAACCCCGGAAAAAAAGTTAGCCGCCGCCTATTTACACCTTTGAACGTCTTTGAACATTATTAAACGCCTTTGATCGCATTAAAAACATGGCCCGCCGAAACGTCCGCCGATTACAGCTTCGACCTGCGTTGCCCCGCCGCGGCGTGGTCTGGTTTCCGCCGTTTCCAGTCGATTCGAACATTGAAAAATTTCGCGCAAAGCACGATCCGCTCGCTGCGCAAATTCCGGCGCATCTGCATCTGGTTTTCCCATTTCCGTGCAACCTGTCGGCGGTGCAACTCGCCTCTCACACGCGTCGAATCGTGTCCAAATGGCCGCCGTTACCAGTGACGTTTCGCGATGTTGAGCCTTTGTTGGATGAATTCGTGTTGCTGATGGTGCGAGACCGTGAAGAGGCGGTAACGGCGTTGCACGACGAGCTCTACTCCGGCGTATTAAAAAATTTTTTGCGCAAAGAAATGACCTACACACCCCACATCACCCTCGCCCGCGTGATGCAGCGTGATGGGGTTCGCGAATCGTTTCCACCGCTGCTCGACGCGGCGGAAACGGCTTTCGGGCGTGGTCGTGCACACGAATGGCGGTTGTTCGTGCGTGAACTGAATATTTTGACCTGGCATCCTGACGGTAGAATCAGCATTGACGCCACTGTCCCACTCCACACTAATTAGCCCACACTTATGAATTCAGCTTTAACGATTACCGAAGCCTCCTGCGCCGACGATTACGATCCCAACTCCATGCCGGTGGATAAAGCGCGCACCTTCATCAATACGTTTTTGTCGCCGGTCACTGGGGTGGCCCGCGTGGCGTTACGCAGCGCGCTGGGGCGGGTCTTGGCCGCGGATATTATTTCGCCACTCAACGTGCCGGCGCATCGCAATTCAGCCATGGATGGCTGGGCACTACGATTCGCGGATTTGCAGGCGGGCGCAACCACGCTCACCGAAGTCGGTGCGAGTTTTGCGGGCGTTCCATTTGGCAAACCTATTGGGCCAAACGAATGCGCCCGTATTTTTACCGGCGGCGTGGTGCCCGAGGGTGCCGACACGATCATCATGCAGGAGCGTGCGCAGGCCGGCGGAAGTGATGGCAAATCAATCACGTTCTCCGACGGCGCATCGCCCGGCCAAAACGTGCGCCACGCGGGCGAAGATTTAAAAACCGGTGCGGTAGCGTTGGCAAAAGGCCGTATCGTACGGTCGGCTGAATTGGGCTTGATAGCCTCGCTGGGTATTGGCGAAGTGTCGGTTTATCGGCCGTTGCGGGTGGCGTTTTTCTCGACCGGCGACGAGCTGGTACAGATCGGCAATCCCTTGGGCGAAGGACAAATTTACGATAGCAATCGCTATACGCTGCACGGCATGCTGTCGCGGATGGGCATCGAAGCGATCGACATGGGTGTGGTACGCGACGATCCGGCGATTCTTGAGGCCGCGTTTATCGACGCCAGCAAGATTGCGGATGTCGTAATTACATCCGGCGGCGTATCGGTGGGTGAGGCCGATTACGTAAAAGGCCTGCTGCAGAAATTGGGCGAGGTCGTGTTCTGGAAAATTGCAATGAAGCCCGGCCGCCCGCTTGCTTACGGCAAAATCGGCGGCGCGCATTTTTTTGGCTTGCCGGGCAATCCGGTGTCGGTAATGGTGACGTTCTATCAGTTTGTGCGCGATGCGCTGTTGATTTTGCAAGGCGTGTCGCCGTTACCGGTTCAGCCCTTGCTGAAAGCGGTGTGCACGTCTGCCATCAAAAAAGCGCCCGGCCGTACTGAGTTTCAGCGCGGCGTTTTGTATTTGGAAGATGGTGTTTTCAAGGTTCGCGTCACCGGCGAGCAAGGCTCAGGCATCTTGAAATCAATGTCGGACGCTAATTGCTTCATCATGCTGCATGACGACGTGGGCAATGTGGCGGCAGGCGCGACAGTCGACGTGCAGATTCTGGAAGGGGTCGTTTAGTGGCGGGGGAAACTGGATACCTTGGCTTCAGATAATGATTCCCTGGATTAAATCAGCTCACGACCTTCCTACTGTCGAAACCGCGCTGGTTGAACCAAACGGCCTGTTGTGCATGGGCGGGAACCTTCAGCCCGAAACGATATTGACCGCCTACTCGCGCGGAATTTTTCCGTGGTACTCAGAAGGCCAGCCGATACTCTGGTGGAGCCCCGATCCGCGGATGGTGTTGTTCCCAGACGAATTCAAAGTATCCAAGTCGCTCGCAAAAACAATCCGCGCCGGTAGATTTGAGGTGCGTTTTGATACTGCGTTCGCCGATGTGATGGCGGCCTGCGCGGCACCACGCGGGCCGCACGCGGGGACGTGGATTTTGCCCGCTATGCAAGCCGCGTATAACAATCTGCATCACATCGGCTTCGCGCACTCCGCAGAGGCCTGGCGCGACGGTGAGTTGGTCGGCGGGTTATACGGCATTGCGATGGGCCGCATGTTTTATGGTGAATCCATGTTTGCACGCGAGACGGATGCCTCCAAGGTCGCGTTTGTAGCGATGGTGGAGAAGCTTAAACGTGACGGCTTTCAGTTAATCGATTGTCAGCAAGAGACCCGTCATCTGGCGAGCTTCGGCGCGCGGCCAATTCCGCGCAAACAATTCACGCAACGGCTGCAAGAATTGATAACATTAAATGCTGACAACTCGCCTGTTTCTTATTGGACCAACGAGACAAAATTGCCGGATCAATCATGAGCAAGCTCAACGATCTTCCGTTCGCGAACCTGCAGTTTTATGCAACCGCGCCCTACCCTTGCAGCTACCTGCCGGGCCGCCTCGCGCGCTCGCAAGTCGCCACACCGAGCTATTTGATTGATACCGCAACTTACGGTCATTTGGTGTCATCCGGCTTTCGCCGCAGCGGCGCATTTACCTACCGGCCATATTGCGATCATTGCCGCGCGTGTGTGCCGGTGCGCGTGTTGGCGAATGAATTCGAAACCAACCGCAGCCAGCGTCGCACGTTAAGCAAAAACGCGAATCTAGTCGCGCGGGTGATGGAGCTGAAATTTTCGCATGAACACTATGCGCTCTACCGGCGCTATCAAGCCAGCCGACATCCTGGCGGCGGCATGGACCACGATAGCCGCGAGCAATATTCACATTTTTTATTACAGAGCAACGTCCACACCCGGCTGGTCGAGTTTCGCGACCACGGCATATTGCGCATGATCAGCATCATGGATCAGCTCGAAGACGGTCTATCGTCGGTCTACACGTTCTACGACGCCGAACACCCGAGCCTGAGCCTAGGCACCTATAGCATCCTCTGGCAAATCGCCGAAGCGAAACGACGCAAATTACCTTATGTCTATCTCGGCTACTGGATCGAAGAAAGCCGCAAGATGAGCTACAAGGTTGGGTTTCAGCCGGTGGAGGGGTTGGTAAGAGGGAGCTGGGAGAAAGTTGTTTCGCCGAATCGAAACTAAACCAACCATCAAACAAACTATTCAACTTCCTTTAGTCTAGTTTTTATAACTGGGTAGCGTCAAACATCAAACTAATTACTAAAACAAAACAGCGGCTTCACCGCCACCGACGAGAGAAAGACTCAAGTCGCTAAGCAGAATCGGCAACTGGTCAATAGCGATATCCAAAACTTCAACATTGGTGTCAACTGCGTTCAATTCTTTACCCATGAGATTCTCCTAAATTAATTAATTACTTAAAACAAAACAGCAGCTTCACCGCCACCGACAAGAGAAAGACTCAAGTCGCTAAGTAGAATCGGCAACTGGTCAAAAGTGATATCCAAAACTTCAACATTGGTGTCAACGACGTTTAGTTCTTTGCCCATGATGTTCTCCAATTGGTTATGTAGCTAAGTAGAAAAGCAAACTAATGTGATTTCTAACGAATTTGTGAAATACTTCACACTCGACGTGAGAATACTGTGTTAAACAGTTCTATTGCAATAAGGTTGTCGAACTATGCCTACTACAAACGCAATCGAAACTGAGACGACAGTGCTAAACAGGGCTGAGAGATTAATATTGGGCGCGCTTCAAACTGGCGTGAGCACTGAGGCGACTACGCTTCTTGAAGCTGCTCTTGAACTAGAGACGTTGAACGTTGACAAACCACGCCAACTTAAACTGATTCTCGACGCAGCACGTTTTTTTTACGTAACTGGCAAGCCCGATGCCGGACTCGCTTTGGGAATCAATGCTCGGAAGCTGTCTGTTGAAACTGCGGACGCCTCATCGGCTGCAGCCGCGCTTACGGTAATTGGTATTTGCGCCGCCGATACGGGAAACTTGCCAATGGCGATGGAGGCCTACTCCGATGCACTTTCACTCGCTCAGAAGAACGAAGACGTGCTTAGGGAGGGAAAAACGTGGAACAATTTGGGCGCCGCGTTAATGTACAGCGGCCTCTATCGCGAAGCAATTGAATGTTTCCAGCGAGCGCTCGATTTTACTAGGCGCTCAAAAGAATTACTTTCAGCAGTTTCTTCGCTTCACACCAACATATCGCTTTGTTTTCTACATTTAGACGAAATTTCTCAAGGCCTTGCCGCAATAAACAAAGCGGCAGAGTTATCTCGGGAACCGAGTGACGCAACTTCGGTTTTAGACCGTGTGCTCATTGAAAGTAATTTTGTAAAACTCCTAATTGAAGCTGGCGATTTTGACGCGGCCAGATCGCATGCGAAATCTGCTCGAAAATTTGCATCAATGGCAAAAACCCCTCGCGCGGACATTATTGCGTCATTAGCCGAAGGACTTGCTGAAGTTTTCTCAGGCCAAGCAGACATCGGCATTTCCCGCCTTACGGCTACTTTTGAGCGAGCAGTATCTCTCAAAGTAACCGCTCGCGAGGCTCTCGTCGCCCTCGTCAAAGCCCACGAACACATCGGCCAGCACGACAAAGCCCTCGAATACCTCAACATGATGCTTGAACAGCAGCGCAAGACCCAAGCCGCCAATGTTCTGCAGCACGTCAAGCGCCATCTCGAACAACTCCACGTTGCGGATAAGGATTCGCCCATCGAGGACGCTTCTCAGATTATCAAGAAGCTTCTCACCCGCGCTGAAGTCTTTGAAGGGCGGGTTGCCAAGAGCGAATTGCAGAAACGGGATAAAGAACTGTTTATCGCCCGGGTAGAAGTCATGGAGCGGTTGGCGGTGGCGGCGGAATTGCGTGATGACTCGACCGGTGAGCATTCCTACCGGGTCGGTCGTCTCTCAAGTCTGCTGGCCAAGAGCCTTGGCTGTGATGCCGATACGATCTTCATGATCGATATTGCCGCCCGCTTGCATGATATTGGTAAGGTCGGTATTCCCGACGGGATATTGCTCAAGCCCGATAAGCTCAATGAATCCGAGCGTGAGGTCATGAAGACCCACACCACCATCGGTGCACAAGTTTTGGCTCAAAGCCAGATTCCACATATGCAAATGGCCGAGGAGATCGCCCGATGTCACCATGAATGGTGGGATGGCAACGGTTATCCGTCAGGACTCGCCGGTGAACAGATTCCGCTGGCGGCAAGGATTACCGCGATTGTTGATGTTTATGATGCGTTGACCCACAAGCGGGCTTATAAGCACGCGTGGACTGAAGATAGCGCTTTGACGGAAATACTGGCTTTGCGCGGACGCCAGTTTGAACCGCGGCTAACCGATGCATTTCTGGCGCTGATTTCGAGCCTGCGCCGCGAGTATTCCGATATGGATGCATTACTCGGGCACGCCGCGAAGGCGTCACCGTTCATTATTGCGAGAACGCGTATTCAGGAGACGCTTGAACTTAACCGCCAGCCGGGGGACGCGGTGTTGCCGGATCGGTTTGATTTGCAGCGGTAGGAAGCAGTATCAGTTCTTAACTGCCGCTTCCCCTTGCACTAATGATATCCGTCGACGCAAACGATCAGTTTCTGCCAGATCGTTTGCTTTCTCGGCACGCATAAGCTGCACGCCCAGCCAAGACAGCAATGGCCGACGCCACCCCTGTGATGATGCTGTTTCAGTTGCTTGCGCTAATACCGTTGGACTTGCTTCGCTGCGGCGGAACAACACACCTGCAGCAACTAATTTAGAGAGCGGGTCGTCAATCGCGGTCAGCAATTGGCTCACGTTTGCATCAGCCCGCGCATTTGCCACGGCGCGGTGCTGCAATGGCAGTAACGCGACGTCCTTGGACTGAACCTTACCCTGCAAATAATCCGCGTAAACGCGCTCTGGTTCTGCTGCATCAGCCCGCAGCTTTTCAAATCCGACACAAGGCTCCTGTATGAGGCTCGCGACCATCGCCGCACAGTGCATGAGCTCAACACGTGCCAGTAAATCAGCGCGACCCGTGCGGGCTATCTCGCTTTTAGCGCGGGCGAATTCCTGCGCATCGACTCGAGCATTGCCGACCAAATAGGCTTCGATCGAGCGTTCAATTGAGCCTTGTGCGTTTGCTTGCCAGTCGGGTTGAGGCGGCGTGCTGGAGCATGCTGAGAGGACCAGCAGGGCAAATATCACGAACACTGGAAGAATCAATGCATGCTCTGATTTTTTGAATTTTGGGATGCGGCGCGTTTGAAAGCGGTATGAGTTCATGGCAATTTCAGCTCCGCATCGCGTTTAAACGGCCATTTGCGATTGATCTCGTTTATCAAGTGATCAACTTTCCGCAAGCTGGACTCAACGTCCACTCGCAGCACGTCCAGATCAGTTGTAGCCGCTTTTGCATTAGCGCCCACCGCTTGCGCCTCAACCAACACCGCATCCACTTTTTTCAGGCTTGCTCGCGCGTCAACAAGGAGCGCGTTTAGCTGAACCACGGTGGCCTGTGCATCTTTCATCACGCCGCTGGGGCCGAAAACCTGTGCGTCTGCTTTGGCGGCGAGGATGTCTACTTTTGCGAGCAGCGAGTTAGCGCGATCCAGCGCGGTGAGGAGTTTTTCAGTGTGTTTCTCATCGCCTAATATGGCGCCGAGTGCCCCGCCTTTACCGTTAAGTTTATCGGTCAGCGTTTTAACATTGCCCAAACTGGCATCGAGGGAAGAATCGGCGGCGGTCAACGCTTTCAAATTTTGAATGAGCTCTTTGGCGGACGCGACCAGTTTGGGAATTTCTGCGCTGGCGTCGCCGACCAATAGGGTTCGCGTGGCACCGTCTTCGAGAGCAGGATCCGTCAAAATTCCGCTATAGGCGCGCAGCCGTGTGCCCCCCACTAACCCGCGCTCAAGCGTGAAAATACTGCTGGTTCGCAACCAGTGAGCGTCGCGCCGGGGTATTTCCATAATCATTCTGGCATTGCCCTCGGGGCTTAACTCGATCTGGCTGACGCGGCCCACTGGAAAGCCGGAAAAAGTCAGGTCTATACCCACCACCACACCTTCCGAATCATCAGCCACTAGCACGAGTTTTTGAGTCGCCTCAAACACGCCTCGTGCATACATCAAATAAACCACCGAGCCGCCCACTAGCAAAATCATCAATAGCAGCAGCAACGCCGCCTTGAATTGCACGCCGGCTGAAGAACCATTAAAAGCCGCGGGTTGTTCAGATGGGGATTCGTTCATAGGCCAAAAACTTAATAATAGTTAAACATGAGCGACACCACTTCAAACAGCAGAATCACCGAAAACAACCGCACCATACTCGCCAGCTCTCGTGCCGCTTTCGAGCGGCCGTGTAGCGCGGTATCGACGTTATCGTAGACCGCAGAGGCCATCGGGATGACCGATACCGCAAGACTGAACGCCAGCGTTTTCATCACCAGAATGATCGAAACGGCAGGGCTGAAAACTTGACCCACCACCCTTGTGTAGCCCGCAAAACCCCACGGTGTGAATCCATAAATATTCAGATAAGCCAGACCTAACGCCATCAAACAGCTCACCGCCACGAGCATCAGCACTGCAAATACGCCCGCCATGACACGGGGCAAGACCTCGCGCTGCAGTGCCTCTAGATCCTGACCCTGGAATAATTGCAAATCACCACGCCTGCGCATTTCAGCTACTTCCAGACCATCAGGTAATGTGCAGCGCAGCGCGACAAACACCGCTGCGGTGAGCGGAATAAGCTCCAACACGAGTACGCGAACCACCATCTCTAGTGCAAATCTCGATAAGCCATAACTCAGTGCAGTCACGACCACGATGCGGATCAGCACCACGCCGACCAGCGCACATAGCACCGTAAACCACAGCAGATTAGCGCCCAGCCCGGTCACCACCTGCGTCGCAATAGCATCACGATTATCTTGCCGATATGTAGTGGGTGAGATTACCAGCGACAGCACAACGGCCGCAAAACGTATGGTGCGACCTGCCCTCACCAACCAGCCACGCGCGAGCTGACCAAGGTGCTGCAGGCGTTTGAGCTCAACGCCTGCTTTATCGAAAGCTTTACCTGATAATGATGCTCGTCGGTCCATGGCAAGATAGTAGCAGTGAATCAGCTGGCTCTAACTCCTGAGGCCGGCGTGGCGGCATAGTTAGCAAAAAAATTTGAGATTTAATTGGCTATTTTCGCTACCCTGGTAGCCATAAATTGTGAGCCACATCTCGAGACGCGCCACAAAACACTTTAAAAACAGCGGCTTATCACCCGTGAATTACCCAAGACAACCAATGTGAACGCAGTGCGTTAGTAACTTGGATAACGCAAAAATGCAATATGAACAGTAATTTTTGATTCTAATTTTTGATTCTTGGAGAACTAGTATGACCAATAAAAATATTGCCGCCCTTGCCATGATTGCCGCTCTTTTCATTTCGGGCGCAGCACATGCATCGGAAGAGCTTGCAAAAAAATCAGGATGCAATTCATGTCATGCCATCGATAAAAAACTAGTCGGACCCGCGTTCAAAGATGTGGCTGCAAAGTACAAAGGCCAAAAGAACGCAGACACCATGCTGGCTGCAAAAGTCAAAAAAGGTGGCTCGGGTGTGTGGGGCGTCATTCCCATGCCGCCAAACACAGCGGTGTCAGATGAGGATGCGCTGACCTTAACCAAATGGGTATTGTCGCAGTGATCGGAACATGACACCAACACCCCGCTTCGGCAGGCTTTAGCGACAAAATTTAATTACTGCGTTTTAAGCGGGGCACACAAAAAGCCAAAAATCTTCGTTGGGTTGGTTAAACTGGCGAAATGAATTTTTCATCTGCACTTTCCCCGCTCTACCCTCTCGCCCGCGCAGCACTTTTCAAACTTGATCCCGAAGTAGCCCACGACGTCGCGCTTCACAGCTTGAAAAAACTTGAAGCCGCGCATCTGGCGGGCATCTTGGCCTCAAAAGTAGTTGCGCCTCGCGAGGTATTCGGCCTGCAATTCGATAATGCCGTGGGCCTTGCTGCCGGTCTCGATAAAAACGGTGAATATATTGATGCCATGGCCGCGCTCGGCTTCGGCTTTATCGAAGTAGGCACAGTCACACCCCGCTCGCAGCCGGGTAATCCCAAACCAAGGATGTTTCGACTCACGGAGCATGAGGCCTTGATCAATCGGCTGGGCTTTAACAACGGTGGGCTGGATGCGTTTTTGGATAACGTACAACGCGCAAAATACAAAGGCGTACTCGGGCTTAACATCGGCAAAAATTTCGACACATCCATTGAGAATGCAGTTGACGATTATGTAACCTGCCTCCGAGGCGTCTACCCGCATGCCAGTTACGTGACGGTTAATATTTCTTCGCCCAATACCAAAGGCTTGCGTGATTTACAGGCCGCGGCTCAACTCGAAAAACTACTGTCCACTTTGCAAATCGAAAAGAGTAAGCTCGCCAAGAAGCATAAAAAGCAAGTGCCGCTACTTCTCAAAATTGCACCTGATCTTGATGGTGCCGCGATAAAGGATATTGCAGGCTTGCTTTTGCAATATGGATTTGACGGCGTGATCGCAACCAACACGACCATTTCACGCGACGCGGTGCGCGGGCACAAGTATGCAGCAGAGGCAGGCGGTTTGTCCGGACAACCCGTGTTCTCGCCATCCACTGAAATCTTGCGTCAAATGAATAAGGCGCTAAAAGGTAATTTACCGATCATTGGCGTGGGCGGCGTGATGAGCGCCGAGAATGCGCAGCAAAAAATAAATGCCGGCGCTTCGCTTGTGCAGATTTACACCGGCTTTATCTACCATGGGCCGCAATTGATTCGGGATTGCGCATTGGCGCTCAAATGATGTCCGGCTGATGCAACCGTTTGTTGAGATGAGCTCTTCCGCATGATTATCGGCCTGCCAAAAGAAATCAAAGACGGCGAGCGCCGCGTTGCCCTGACCCCGGAAGGCGTTGATGCGCTCGTGGTCGGAGGTCACTCGGTAAAAGTTGAAACCAGCGCTGGTGATGGTGCTGGGTTCAGCGACCCGCGCTATGTCGAAGCCGGTGCACAAATCGTCGCCTCCGCGGCGCACGCTTACAACGCGGATTTGGTGGTGAAAGTAAAAGAGATTCAAACCGATGAATGGCAACATCTTCGTCGCGGTGGCATGCTGTTGTCATTTTTACATCTCGCTTCCGACCATCAGATGGCACGTGAGCTGCTGGACCGTCGCATAACCGGCCTCGGCTTTGAAACCATTGCAGACTCACGTGGAAAGCTACCTATCCTCGCACCCATGTCAGAAATCGCCGGCGACCTTTCGGTCACTATTGCGGCAAATTTACTGATGGCTCCCCAAGGCGGGAAAGGCCTGATGTTGCGAAACGCACGCGTGTTGGTGGTGGGGGCCGGGCCGGCGGGCCAGGCGGCTGCAATCGCGGCGGCACGATCCGGCGCGAAGGTGAGCGTGGCCGTCCGCAGCCCTGCATCGGTTTCGATGATTCACCATAAACATCAACTGCAGCAGCTAAAAATCGAAGTCCTCGCAGCTGATGCGGCCACAGTTGCCAGGCTGGCGCGCAATAGCGATGTGGTTATCGCGGCGGTCAACGTGCCGGGCGCGAGGGCACCCAAGCTCTTAACGCGAAATGATATTGAAGCAATGGAACCCGGCGGCGTCTTGGTCGAAATTTGTATCGATGGCGGCGGCATCTCGGAAACGTCGCGCCCGACTTCCCATTCCGAACCCACCTACCTTGACGCAGGCATCGTTCACTATTGCGTTGCCAATATGCCCGCGGCCGTTCCACGCTCTGCAAGCATGGCGCTTTCAGCCGCCACACTTCCTTACATCATGGCACTTGCAAACCATGGCCTGCTACGCGCGATGCGTGATAATCACGGCTTCAGCGAAGGCTTGCAAATACATGGCGGTCGCGTCGCCCATGCCGCGGTTGCCACTGATTTAAATTTACCCGTGATGGATCTCGATGCCATTTTGTTTGCCTGTTAAATACATGAATTCGCGATACGCCAAGTGACCACGCTCGCGCAAAAAATCGATGCGCTCCTGCCGCAGACACAGTGCACTCAATGCGGCTACGACGGCTGCATGCCCTACGCGGAAGCAATCGCAAAGAATGAGGTCCTCATAAATCGCTGCCCGCCTGGGGGTGATGCCGGTATTGCAGCGATTGCCGCCCTGCTAAGGCAACCGATAATGCCACTTGATACCTCTTGTGGCACCCACATTGCGCATCGGGTCGCCATCATTGATGAAGCCGCCTGCATCGGTTGTGCCAAGTGTTTGAAGCCCTGCCCAACCGACGCCATCATAGGCGCGAACAAGTTCATGCACACCGTAATTGCCTCGCTTTGTACCGGCTGCGAACTATGTATTCCACCCTGCCCGGTGGATTGCATCACGATGGTCGCGGACAAGAACTTTCCACTGCCTGTCGATCCGACGTTGGCGCGTGAACGGTTTCGCTTTCACAATTTTCGAATTGTGCGCGATGCCCGTGAGCGCGCCGAAGCACTGGCCGCCAAAGAACGAGCGGCACTATCTTCCTGATGATCAACAAAATTTTTAGCAGATACTTGCGTCAAGAATTACGCGCGTTTTAGAGATCGCTCGAAAATCAAGCCGTGAAGGCTTATTTAGAACCGCATCTCATTTAAATTTAAATTTCCATATCGTTTTTGACACCCGTTTTCAAACCATGGCCCTTATGAAACCCGCTCAGCGCCACGAATTTTTTAGGCGCATGCAAGAACTCAATCCGCATCCCAAATCAGATTTGCAATATTCAACGCCGTTTGAATTGCTGATTGCCGTGATCCTTTCGGCACAAGCGACTGATAAAGGCGTGAACGTCGCCACTGCAAAACTATTTCCGGTGGCGAACACGCCGCAGAAAATTGTCAAGTTGGGCGACAAAACGCTTTTGGGCTATCTTAAGACGATCGGCCTGTTTCGCATGAAGGCGAAAAACGTCATGGCCACCTGCAAGATGCTGATTGAGCTGCATGGCGGCGACGTGCCAGATACACGTGAAGCGCTGGAAGCATTGCCTGGCGTGGGCCGCAAGACCGCCAATGTGGTGCTCAATATTGCTTTTGGTCAGCCCACGATGGCAGTGGATACCCATATTTTTCGCATCGGAAACCGAATGGGGCTGGCGCCGGGCAAAGATGTGGTGGCGGTAGAGATGAAGCTATATAAAAATATCCCGCCGGAATTCATGCAGCACGCCCATCATTGGCTGATTCTGCATGGCCGATACACCTGCGTCGCGCGCAAACCCAGGTGTGGCGAATGCGTTGTGTTTGATCTTTGCGGATTCAAGGACCGCGCCTCACTTCGCGAGGCGACATTGGGTAAGCCCGCATAATGTTCAGCCCTTCCCGCGATCAGGCGCGTGATTTTTTATTTGAAGCCTGGCGCAAATACAATGCACGCGAGCCCCACAATCCGCTCTCTGCGCTTGAAAGCATCGCGGTCGGCATTATCGGCCGGCACCCCGAATATCATCTGTTGCTGGAGCAACGCGATCACTTTGTTGATCGCGATTACGCGCCCGAATTTGGCGTGACCAATCCGTTTTTGCATCTGTCGATGCACCTGGCAATTCAGGAGCAAATCGCGATAGATCAGCCACGAGGCATCAAAGCGGCACATAAAAAATTGACGGCAAAACTAGGCTCGGACCTCGATGCCGAGCACGAAATAATGGACTGTCTGGCCGAAATGATCTGGCATGCCCAACACGCAAAGTCTGCCCCGGATGCCGAAATTTATTTAAAATGTCTGGAGAAAAAACTGCGAGCTCTTACGTAACAATTGCTTGACTTTCGAGGCAGAGATGTAGCAACCTGTGCGGCGCGTCCCAGCATCGCAGACATACTTCAAATTCCGAACCGTTCAAAAAGACGCGACGACGCAAAATCTAAAAATAGCTAACGTACCGGCCAGATAAAAAGTGAATAGCTTCGCGCTCAGTTCCTACAACCTTTCGATCGAAGAGACCGCGCTACTGAAGTCGCTCGTCATCCTGGCTGCGGAACAGGCGCGCGCGCCCTGGACCTGGACGGATGACATTCCCAACTCTGATGTTGTCGTCACGATGGCAACTACAACCGCGGCGACCACGAATACAGGGCCGCTAGCCGCACACGAGGATGCGCTAAGTGCAATGGGCGCGCCGCCAAATCCAATATTCGTTGTCGACGCGAACGCGCCTGCCGTCGCGGATCGCTTGCTGCTGCGTCGGCCGCTGCGGGCCCGAGACATTGCTCATTGCCTTGAAGCCGCCCAGATCATGGTTCAATCGAGACAAATTATCGAGTCCAAAGCCGCGAGTCTACCACAGGGTTTGGTCTGGGTAGAGCCACATCCCGACCCTGTTTCAGTCATTGACATCACCAGCATCGATGAATCGGGCAGCCCGATCCAACACCATACATCGCTATATTCGGCTGTCGCATCAGCTTATGAGGTAAAACGCGAGGGCGTGTTTTCGATTCGCGGTCGCCAGTGGGAGACTATTTATGTGCTGCCTGCCAGACGACAATTTTTGAGCCTCACGGATCACTGGGTGGATATTCACGCGGGCGTGGAGAAATTACGCTCCACGTTATCGCTTCACTCAGGCTCTGTCGTGGTTGAAGAAGTCATCGACATTAATTTGCTGTGCAATATATTGCGCCGTCGCCCCGAGCCCGGTTACCGATTGATTTGGCTGGCTGCGATTACCTTGCCGCCTAATTTTCAAAAGCAATATATTGATCCGGGCAAATGCTATTTGCTAAAGCAGTTGCCTGATTTTCACGATTTGATGCATAGCGAAGCTGATTTGCGGATGGCCGCAATATTGTTGGAAACACCTTTGAATGCACGCGGTTTGTCGCTGCTGGCTGGTGCAAGTTTGGCCGGCGCACGTTCGTTTTTAATGGCTTGTTATGCCTCGGGCCTACTGCTGTCGTACTCAAACGAAAGGTTGGCGGCGGCGAGTTAAACGGTTCGGCTTCAGTTTTTTTAGTAATCGAGCCTACTGATATGGCGCATCTAAGCCGAGTATCGACAACAAAAAACAGCCACTGGGTGGCGGTTTCGAGGGGTAGAAAATCAACCCCGTGCTAAATTATTTCTAATATTTCATCTTCAATTCAGATTTTTGACTCGAAAAATACGCGGCCAAATCCAAAATATCCTGTGGCGAGAGAGCGCCCGCAAAACCATTCATCAACGCATTTTTTCTCTTTCCCGTTTTGTATTGTTGCAGCGCGGCAACAAGGTAATCCTGATGCTGTCCACCGATCATCGGGTATTCGGGCAGGATCGGTTTTACGCCGCCGTCGCCGTGACAGCCTTTGCAAACTGCCGCTTTGGTCTCACCCGCCTCAACACTGCCCTTGGCCTGCGCAGTGGAGATTGCGAGCAGCGGCAGCGCTGTTGACAAAATTAAACCTGCAAATTGTTTTCTCATCATTCGTTCCCTATTTCAACTTTTTTGCTTTTCGATCAACTTTAATTCGGCCTATTTTGCTTTTCCAGACGCTGGGTCTGCGTAATAGGCGGCAATATCCAAAATCTCTTTTTCTGTCAGCGCGGTTGCTAAACCCACCATCGTCTGGTGGTAGCGATTGCCCGCCCGATAGGATTTGAGCGCGGAAACTAAATAGGCTTCGCTCTGGCCGCCTATGCGTGGTACTTGGTAGACCTCGGGATAGGCGGTTTTAGTACCGGGCATGCCGTGGCAGCCTGAACATATCGCAACCGCTTTTCCCTGTCCCGCCGCGGGATCGCCTTTGGCTGCGGGTGCCTGGCCTAGTGCCATCGAAGACGCAAACAGCGCGCCACAAGAAAGAAGAATTGAAAGTTTTTTCATATTGGTCGAAGAATTGTTCATGAATATTGACGCAGATTGCACGTCTTTGTTTGCTCGCGGACGCAAAAAACGTGAGAGCAGGCAAAAACGCACAAGGGTAAAGGCTAGTGCCGACAGTAAAAATCCAGCTATAAGTGAATTTTAATTCGCCATAAACAATCAAGTTTTTTATCTCGATCAAAGACCGATTTAAGCGATGCGCCTGATTATTAAGCAAAATTAATTCGAAACTCAATAACAAAATCAAGCACTTGCAAATTGTATCATGGCACCTCAAAAACCACTAACAAGCGCACTCAAAAAAGGCCGTATTTGAGTCGAGCAGGCTTTCGCATTTGCCGAATAATGCGGCCGACCAAGCCATGTTCACTTAGGCTTTTGCCGCGCCTTTCAAAACATTCCAAATCGCCTTTCCCCCGCTCGCCTTGTCGATATGTGCGACATGTTCAGCGTGTTTGGTAACTTCAGATTCGGTGGCGCGCACCACTTTTAGGCTGGCTGGCCGAGCGGTCACCTGCCCATTCAGCCCGGCGCCCGAACCCACACCGGATGATGCGTCAATCCCAATCGCCAAACTGTCCTGCCCGCGCGTCATCGCAATATAAACATCGGCCAGCAATTCAGCATCGACCAGCGCACCGTGCTTTATGCGACTACTATTATCGATTTCATAGCGCTCACACAGCGCATCCAGAGTATTGCGTTTTCCGGGATGTAATTCGCGCGCCATCGCCAGCGTATCAGTGACCGTACAGACGGTGGTGATGGGTGGTTTGGCGACTCGCCTCAATTCCGCATTCAAAAAGCCCACGTCAAACGGTGCGTTATGAATAATGAGTTCGGCACCCGCAATGTATTCCAAAAAATCTTCAGCGATTTCAGCGAACTTCGGCTCATGTTCCAAATCTTCAATCGTAATGCCGTGAACCTGAGTCGCGCCTTCATCGATGGCGCGCTCGGGGTGAATCCGCCGCTCAAAGGTACGCTTGGTCAAGCGACGATTAACCATCTCCACGCACGCAATTTCAATAATGCGATGGCCCTGATCAGGAGAAAGACCGGTCGTCTCGGTGTCCAGAATAACTTGACGCCCGCTCATACTTTGGCGCCAGATTGCAGCACCAGCGCCACGCCTCGGTTGGCCAACTGATCCGCACGCTCGTTTTCCGGATGTCCCGAATGGCCCTTCACCCAGCGCCAATCAACATCATGCATCGCGACCAATTTATCCAGCGTTTTCCATAAATCATCATTCTTCACGGGCTGCTTGGCGGCCGTTTTCCAGCCCTTGGCCTTCCAGCCTTCAATCCATTCCATCATGCCCTTCATCACATATTGTGAATCGGTATGAATCAGCACTTCGCAGGGACGTGTGAGTGCGGTCAAAGCTTGAATGACGGCCATCAGTTCCATGCGGTTATTCGTCGTGTTGGCTTCACCGCCGAATAATTCTTTTTCAGTCTCGCCGATTCTTAGTAACGCGCCCCAACCGCCGACCCCGGGGTTACCTTTGCATGCCCCATCTGAAAAAATCTCAACTGCTGCCATTACTTCACCAATCGTAAATGCGCGCCAGTCTTAGGGTCGCGGTTATGTTCAGAAAATTCTTCAGAAAAACTTTTGCGGCTGTCGCCCGAAATGGAATTTGCCACCGACGCGAACTTGCGTTCTTTCACTTTTTGATCGGTCCACTTCGGCGTAATCAGGCGCATGCCCTGTACCCGCTTGATCGCTTCGAGCATATACACGCCGCCGGTCACACCCCACCAGCGCTCACCGGGTGTTTCCAAAAACTCCCAGCGCGCCTGCCACATTTGTGTTTCGCAGGGCGGAATATAGCAGGCCAATTTGCCCGATGACGGCTCAAACCCAAGCAGCTGCAGCCAATCTTTCATCCGCACCAGCGAGACAAATTGGCCCGTCCATGGATATCCTTTTGACGACCATGTGCGTCGCACGCCAAACAAACTCCAAGGGTTAAAACCAATGATCAGAATGCGCCCTTCCGGCCGCATCACCCGATCTACCTCGCGCAAGATCTCATGCGGGTTATCGGCAAATTCCAGCACATGCGGCAGCACGCAAAGATCAATCGACTGCTCATCAAACGGCAGCTCGGCGAACTGCGCCAGCACATTCGTGGTTTCAGATTCCGACGTGCTGACGGTTGGCGCAACAATCACCCGATGCACAATCCGCGATTCACGCAGCAGATCAAACTGCGGCAAGCCCAGCTGAATGGCGTGATAACCAAAAATATCCGGCACCACCTCGTCGAGCCACGCCCGCTCCCGCGCCAGCAAATACTGCCCGAGCGGCACGTGAAACCAGTCCTGTAAACTTGATGATGTCATGAATTAATTTTAACCGATTGGATTTCGTTCGAATGCTAAAAGTCGCCAATGTTCCTGCGTTTATGGATAATTATTTGTGGGTGATTCACAACGACACGCAAGCCGCCGTGGTCGATCCAGGCGACGCGACGCCAATCATCAATTATCTGACCGCCAATCACCTCACACTCGTTGCAATTTTAACCACACATCATCACACCGATCATGTTGGCGGGGTTGACGCGCTACTGGATTTTTATAATCTGCGCGGCACGATTCCGGTTTACGGCCCCGCGCATGAACGTATTCCCGCACGCACCCAGGCGCTGCACGAAGGCAATATTGTTTCTGAACTGGGCGTAAGCTTCGACGTCATTGATGTGCCTGGCCACACCGCTGGACACATTGCTTATTATGCAAAAAGTGAAGGCTGGCTATTTTGTGGCGATACACTCTTTGCATGCGGCTGCGGCCGATTATTTGAAGGTACCGCGGCGCAAATGCAATCCTCCCTTGCCAAGCTTAAGGCGTTGCCACCCGACACGATTGTTTATTGCGCACACGAATACACCATGGCGAACATCAAATTCGCATTGGCGGTGGAGCCGGAAAATAAGGCACTGCAAGCACGCGCTAAAACCGATGCCGCGCGACGCGAAAAAAACATTCCCACCGTGCCGTTCACGATTGAAAATGAAATCGCGACCAATCCTTTCATGCGCTGGGATTCGCCTGCGGTGATTGAATCTGCAAATGTAAGACTCAAGCACGGGAGCGGCTCCGCAACCATAAATGCCTCAAACGGCACGCCTGCGCTAGTGTTCGGCGCGATCCGCGAATGGAAAAATACTTTTTAACCACATGCATTAACGACTTTTAAACACATGAAGAATAACCTGTCCATCCGCCCCGCCACACCGTCCGATGTGGCTACGATTTTTGATCTCATCAAGCAACTTGCGGTGTATGAAAAGCTCGAACACATGGTGACCGGCAACCCAGAAATGCTCAACGAATCCTTATTTGGTAAAACCAAATCGTGCGAATGCGTGGTCGCATTTGAAAATGAAAAGCCCATTGGCTTCGCACTTTACTTCAGCACCTTTTCAACATTCCTGTGTAAGCCAGGCTTGTATCTGGAGGACCTGTTCGTCGTCCCCGAGGCGCGGGGCCATGGCTATGGAAAACGGCTCCTGCGTCATCTCGCGCAGCTGGCATTGCAACGCGGCTGCGGCCGGTTTGAATGGCGGGTGCTCGATTGGAACACACCGTCGATTGAATTCTACAAATCGTTGGGTGCGGCGATCATGCCGGAGTGGCATTTGGTGCGGATGACGGAGACAGAAATGGCGGCGATGGCTGTAGACCGTTAAGTTCCATGCTTCTACACTAACTTAAACATTTACTTGTAGCGGCTGAAGTAAAAAAATAGTTTTAACCTAAACGTACCTTCGAGCCGAATTCGATAACGACATGACATTTTTTCTCATTTTTGCTGTATCTGCTTTCCTATCTTTTTTGATTTCACCTAGGATTAAATCGGTGACAGCAGTCGTAGCTTCGAGTTTGGCCTGCACATACCTCCTCTTCCTGCTGTTGACAATTATTGCTACTCATCCCGTGAGGGAATTAAAGGACGTATCCGCCTTAGAATTCTTCTCAGCTGCTTTGTGCGGGTCGTTTGCGCAAATCGCAATAAAGAAACTTATCGGAAGAAGATAAGCTTGGACATTTGACTGTCACGCGTTACCGGATAGCTGCTCGCGGAAGGCTTGGTGTATCAGCTTTCAGAACACCAAACCCAGCTCGATGTAGGCGGTATTGTTTTTCTTCAGCACACCAAAGTAGGTTTGTTTGCCGCCGTAAAAATGGTCTGCACCGGCACTGATTTTTACCGTGTCGCTGAGCGCGAAACTGGCGCGCGGGCGCACGATGCTGCTGTGGTTGGTGACGTCGACGATGGCGGCCAGCTCGAGTTTTAGACGATCATTGAAGAAGCGATCGGACACGCGAAACGTCATACCCCATTCGTGGCCGGCCAATTCTAAATTAAGACGATCTAAAGCGAGCGCTAAAGGTAGAGGAAAGCTGACAGGCTGCTGCGTGGCGCTATCGAAAGCAGGCGCGCGATGGTCGCGCGCAACAGCAAACAACTGCACATTGATGTTTGTCGTTGACCAAAAATCGCGATCAACACCCAGTACGGCGCGATTTGTTTTTCGGTCGTTTTGTTCGCAGCCAATCGATCTATAGCAGCGCTGTTTATAACGCGACACTGAAAACTCACCCCGCATCGTCCACGCGTCCTGTGCAAACGCGAAGTCGGCTCCCAGCACCCGCACCCGCTCGTACGCGCTGCGAAACAACGGCATGGTGGGTGAAGCCAAATCGAGGTCATAACGTGGTGAGCGCTCAAAACCATTGAAATAGGAAATAGACCAATCTAGCCCGCCGCCTGAGCGATCAAGCTTCAGTGCAAATTCGGCTTGGTTCGGCTTGGGACGCTGTGCGCGAGCAAGGTTAGGCGGGAGTAAACCTTGTGGCATTTTATTTGCCTCAAACTGTAAAACGATGGCGGTGATTGAGGGCAAGTTGCCGCCTTTGGGCTGATAGCGCACCAAACCCGCATTGATTCCGTTGCGCTGCTCATCATCGTCTGGCACCAGCAGGGTGAAATCACGCGGTGACAAATTATCAGTCGGGTTGATACGATCCGCGCGGCCCCACGCAATTATTTGGCGGCCTACCCGCCATGTAAATCGGTCAGATTCAATTTCCAGAAAGCCTTCACGCAGGCGCGCCGCATTTACAGTGTTGTCGTTCGCGTTGGCCGCATTGCGCAGACCCGCACGCGCATTCACACCCAGCCTGACGCCCTCTGCCAACACCGGACGCCAATTCACAAAACACGTGGCCGCGCCACCGCCGACGCTGTCATCCAAATTTCGGTTTGACGACCAATATCCGGCGCGACATTCGCCAAACGGCATCGATTGCGCGGTCAACGGCAACGCTTGAAGCAACGCGATGGAAATACAGGCAAGGGGAAAGAGAGCTCTTGCACGCATACGTTTATTCTTCCTTTTCAAGATAACGCGTGCTGAAGAACTCATCGCTGACTTGGCCATTAGCTTTGAAATTTTCCAACTTCACTTTGGTGGCATGGCCGGTTTGATGATTTTTCATTTGCACCAGCATTGCCTGAAATTTTTTGCCCTTGGCATCAACCAATTTAATATCGGCGTTGTCGGCGGTTTTTAGCAATTTACCGGCCGCGTCATAAAATTCAGTTTTGATGGATACAAAATTATCTTTGGCGATCCAATTAATTCGTTTGGAATAGCCGGATGTGTCGGCGATTTCTGCCGATGCCGGAAGCGACTCCATCACATAGGTCGCAACCCCGGCGAGCGCTTCTTGCCGCAGGATTTTATGCGTCCACGCTTGCGGCTTGTGCCCGACAATATCGCCATACGACAAATCAGTGCCGACAAAGCTATTTTTCTGGTTATTGCTCGCAAGCCGTCGCGCCTTTTTTAGCGTCGGCAGATAAACCCAGATATCGTCAGCCGCCGCCGCATGCTCCACTAGCAACGTGCTGGTGTTGCGGACATCGCTGGGCGACAAAAAGCGGATCACACGACGATTGGCCACGCCATCCGGTTGTAGTTTGGTGGTGTTGAACGTTTTGCGCACCCGTTCCTGGCCGCTTGCACTCAACAAATGAAACGTTGCATCTGATTGTGAATTTTCAACCCGTGTCGACTGGTAGTTGCGCTCCATGATCTCATTCGCACTTGGCTCCGCGTTGGGTTCCATCTTTGCTTCTTGGGCGTGGCCAGTCTGGTGGGCTATCGCAAACCCGACTACCGATATGATCGCAGCGCCGGATGCCAACATCGGTGCCAGCGGCTGCGGCGCGGCGCGGCGAATGAAAATCGGCGGATGCCATTTCAGCAGCGCGGGCACTAATACCAGCGCAGAAACTGCGCTGGCGATCATCGACAACACAATCAAAATGCCAAACCAAATATGCACATAAAAATTGAGCGATAGCATCAGCACCGCATAGCCGCCCGCTATCGCGGTGGCAACATATACCACCGCGCGCCCGGCGGTCCGAATCGTTTCGCGCAATGCCAAATCAAAATCGCCGAGACGTTGCAGCTCTTCCCGCATGCGGTACAAAATATAAATGGCGTAATCTGCGCCAATACCGATTGCCATCGCCGAGGCCACGGAATTGGGCGTGTTCAGCGGGATACCGGTAAGCCCCATGATGCCGAAATTGATCAACACCGTCACCATCAGCGGCACAATCAAATAAAGACCGGCCACGACTGAGCGGAAAATCAACATGCCCGCTATAAAGACCACCACAATCATTTGTGCGATGTTGAGCATTTTTCCGCGCACCAGCGTCTCACTCAAGGCGGATGATTGCGGCACGCTACCGCCGATTTGAATGCTGATCCCGTCGGGCAATTTGCTATCCACGTATTCATGAATGCGTGCCACCATATTTGCCGCGTATTTACTGCTGTCGCTTTTTGTCCAGACAATCAGATTTGCGTTGCGATATTCATAGTCAATATAGGGATCGAAATCCGTCGGCTGCCCGGACATCGAATACATCAACAAGTATTGGGAAACCATGTTCAGTGACGCTGGCAGTACGTTAAAGTTTGCATCGCCCGCATTCATGGCGCGGTTCATCTGCTTGACAAAATCCACGATCGAAATCGTTTTGCCCACTTCGGGCAGTGTCTCGATATAGCGCTGCGTATTTTCGATCAGCTTAAGCAAACCGGGCTCCCTCATGCGGTCGGCGCGGTCGGCCTGAAACACAATATAAAGCGTGTTGGTGCCCGCCAATTTACTGTTCAAAAATTTGTCTTGGCTACGTACTGGGACGCTTTCGCCGAAATAATTTTTGATCGAATTTTCGCGATTCATAAACAGCATGCCAATCGCTGAAACAGCGGCAACCAGCATGAAGCCATAGACAATCATATTGTGGCGTGCGAGCACCGTATTCGCGATCGCATTCGAAATTTTGTCCCACATGCGCGGCGGGACAGGCGCTGCAAAATGCGCAGGCTTTGCTGTGGCACGCGGCGGCGCGGGCAAATAGCTGCGTAACGCTGGGATAAACGTCAGCTCGATCACAAGGGCGCTTAAAATTCCCATCCCGGTGATGATGCCAAACGTCCGAATCGTCGCCACGTCAAACGTCAGGAGCGAGAAAAATCCCGCTGTCGCAACCAAGCCGGCCGCGAGCATCACTGGCGCCATTTTGCTGAGGGATTCAATGATCGCCTTGTCGTTGGCAACGCTAGGGCCGTCATTTGGGTTCGCAATAACCGTGCGGTCATACTCTTCGTAATAGCGTTTTAAAATTTGCACTGCATGGCCCGCTGCAACCGCCAGGATAAGAATGGGTGTGGTCGCGTTAAACGCATCCATCGGCACTTTTGCCAAGCCCATAATCCCCAAGCCCCACACCACGGCGAGCAACGCAGTGACCAGCGGCAAAATCATCCCTTGAAACGTGCGAAAGGCTTCAAAGTGAATCAGGCCAATCAGCACTAACGCAATTGGAAATAAAAACGCCATCCGCTGCGAGAAACGTTCAACCGTGGCCAAATAAACCGGCGTACCGCTTGCGCTGATGTTAATCGCCGCAGTCTTCTCCGACTCAATCACCGCAGCTACCTTATCCATGATGTTGCGAAAGCCGCCCTGGCCTGATTGCACCGCGAATGAAATTGAGGCAACGGTTTTATCCGCCGACAATAATGTTCCGTCATACACCGGGTTGTCGACAATGCGCTGGCCCAGCCGCATGGCGGCCTCGGCTGTGATGGGCGAATCCAACATAGGGCTCACGCTCATTTCAGTTGCCGAACCCGAAATTGACTTCGCTTTATCCGCCGTCACGCTCATCATGGTGTGGCGCTTTACATCGGGAATAACAGCGAGCCGGGTTGAAAGCCTGGCAACCGTTGATAAAACATCGGGGCTCAACGCGGTGGTGCCGTCATTAGCATTCACGCCAACAACGACCACGTATTTGGAACCAAACAACGCTTCCGCCGTATTGGTGCCGATCACATTGGGATGCGATTTCGGCAGCATCGTGCTCGGATCAATCACAATTTTTAAGTTGCGCACCTGCGCGGCAAAAAATGCCGTCATCAAAACAATGACGGCGATTACCCAAAACCTGCGCCGTATAATCTCAGTAACAATGCTTTTAAACATGATGAACCTCGCTGGTAATGGGGTTGTTTTGCAAAGATATTTTTGTGTATAAAAAATGTAACCCCTAATACTGGCGTGCCGTTTGCGGCATTTATGGCTCAAACGGCTCGCCAATCCTGGGCTTTAATTAAAAATGCACACAGTTGCTTTAAAAATCTGGATCTATCCAAGTAATCGAATTTGCTGCGCCGAACCGGACAACCCAGCCCTCCCTCAATTAGGGTATGGGCAAGAATTGCGACCAACGACCCACCAGCAGTCGTGCTATCTTGGATCACGCTTGGAGAGGCGGACGAGTGGGGACACCAAGTTGGATGCAACAATAGAAACGTTGCTAAAAGCAGCCGAGCACGGCGACGCAGTTGCCAAAGAACATCTGTTCGCGAGCCTTTACGATGAGCTGCATCGCCTTGCCAGTCGCGAGCTCAGACGTGGCGGATCGCCCTTCGCGCTAAGCGCCACCACGCTCCTGCACGAATCGTTTTTACAAATTTCGAATCGCCCCGGCCTAGATTTCCCAGACCGCGCTCGTTTCATGGCGTACGCCGCGCGAGCGATGCGCGGGCTGATTATCGATTACGCCCGCCACCATCATGCGCAAAAACGCGGCGGTGAATTTAATATCACCTCGCTTAAAACAGACTTCGGCGAAATCCCAAATGAGGATCTCGATTTGGCCCGCATCGGTGACGCCATAGATGAAATGGCGAAGCTCGAACCGGCGTTAGCCGAGGTGGTTGACCTCAAATTTTTTTGCGGCTTATCGCATACCGAGATCGCGGCGATGCGCGGCTGCTCAGAGCGGACCGTGCAGCGTGATTGGGAAAAAGCACGCATGTATTTATACCGAAGCCTCAATAACCAGAGTGAGCCGGATAGCAAGGGCGGCTAACGTCGTTGGCCTCGATTGTTCTAGCCGTGCAGGCCGAGTGGTCTGCAGTGTCCCCACTGTCCGCAATGTCTGCAATGTCTGTTCCGCAGCGCCGATTTCGATTACCTAAAAGAGAGCACGCAATACCCCACGTTGACCGCACTAAGGCACGACACCAGATTGTTCGAAGGGAAAACATGAACGATATCTACACCATCCAAGCCGATAAAGACCACTGGCAAAAAATAAGTGCCGCGCTTGATGAGGCGCTCGATTTAGACGACGCCGACCGCGCTCAGTGGTTAGCCGCATTAGCCGATCGTGATCCCGCATTTGCTCGCGAAATCGTGCAATTCCTCGATTCTCGCGCCGCGATTAACGATGCCGGTTTTTTAGCCACCTCACCCGGCTTGACCGCGCCCGTGCTGGTGGGTCAAGCGATTGGCGATTGGGTGCTGGAGTCCCCCGTCGGTCAAGGCGGCATGGGTGCCGTGTGGCTCGCCCGCCGCGCCGATAACCGTTTTGACGGCAAAGCAGCGGTGAAGCTACTCAATATGTCGCTGGTTGGCCAAGACGGCGAACGCCGCTTCAAGCGCGAAGGCACCATTCTTGCCACACTCGCACACCCGCATATCGCCCGCCTGCTTGATGCCGGGATAGCGCAAACGGGCCAGCCGTATTTGATTCTGGAATACGTTGATGGCCAGCATATTGACGCCTATTGCGATGCGAAGAATCTCGATATCGAGGCTCGTGTAAAACTATTTTTAGATGTGCTCGCCGCGGTCGCACACGCGCATACGAACCTTATTGTGCATCGCGATTTAAAACCGTCCAACGTGCTTGTCGCCAGGGACGGCAACGTCAAGCTGCTCGATTTCGGGATCGCCAAACTGATTGTCGATGACCCATCAGCCCATTCCACGACGGCCATCACCCGCGAAGGCGGCAATGCCCTGACACCTGAATTCGCCGCACCCGAGCAATTACTCGGACAAGCCATTACAACGGCCACCGATGTCTACTCGCTCGGCGTGTTGCTGTATCTGTTGCTTGGCGGCCAGCATCCGAACGGCAACACTAATTTGCCACCGGCCGAATTAGTAAAAGCGATTGTCGAAACGGCACCGCCGCTAGTGTCAGATGCCGTCAGCCAAACCAAAACCATCCCGCTAGAAACACCCAGCAAAAATGCCGCCCACCGCGCCGCCACCACCGATAAATTGAAACGTTTACTGCGCGGCGACTTGGACAACATCATCGCCAAGGCGCTGAAGAAAAACCCAACCGAGCGCTATACATCCGTCAACATGTTTGCGGACGACTTGCGAAAATATCTAGAACACGAACCTGTTACCGCTCGGCCCGATTCATTCGGCTACCGAGCGGGTAAATTTGTGCGGCGACATCGCGGTGGCGTGGCGGTGGGGTTGTTAACGATAGTGGCAATTGGTGCGGGTGTCGTTGGCACCATTACACAAACGTTGAGGGCGAATGATGAGGCGCTGAAGGCTGCGCGACAGCGCGACGAGGCGATCAGCCAGCTCAATCGTAGCGAAGCGACGACAGAGTTTTTAGAGTTTCTTTTGGGTGAAGCATCATCACCCGGAAAACAATTCACTTCAGTTGAGCTGTTGGATCGTGGCGAAAAGCTCGCTCAACAAGCTTTTCCGAGTGACCCCGCAATGAGGGCTGAAATACTATTACTCTTAGGTCAACAAAACATAGGGTTAATGCGCACCAGTCAGGCGCTAGCATTACTTAAAGAAGCCTATGATTTGTCTCGCAGCGCCGATAGCCATAGCTTGCGGGCGCGAGCTGCATGTGCGTATGCGCGTGAGCGCGCGAACGGGAGACAAATTGACGAAGCAACAACGCTTGTCGGACAGTCATTAAAGCAACTACCCGAGAACCCGATGAATATAGGGGCGCGAATCTACTGCCTAAATTATGCCAACCAAATTGCTAGGTTTCGCAATGACGGTGCGCAGGCGCTTGTGTACTCTCAAACAGCAATTGCGCTGATGCCGTCTCTTCAAACAGCCAGTCCACAGCTCCGCCAAGACGTAATTGCGAGCGCTGCAGATGGGCTTCGGGCGGTTGGACGCCACGCCGAGGCAGATCGTCAATATAAAGCCGCGATTGAAGTAAATGCGTCTATCGGCAGGGGTGCATCTACGTCAATGGTAGTCTTGTTGAATAACTGGGGACTTAGCGTGTCAGCCTTGGGGCGTCCTCGCGATGCAGAGCGAATTTATCGTGAGGCAATTTCAATTGCTAGCGGGTTTAGCGGCGCTGGAAATGAGCCGGCCTATCTTTACAACAGCTACGGTCACGTTCTCGTTACTCTGGCGCGAAATCAGGATGCAGCCAACGCGTTCAAAACAGCGATTAGTGCGGCCAAACGAGACGGCGACGAGCAAACATCGCTTAAAGGTCGATTGGGCTTGTCAAAAGCTTTGGTCGAACTAGGAGAATTAGAGAGCGCTGACAGAGAGCTATCTTCTACAGGGCAAATACTCCTCAAGCAGTTACCACCGGGCCATGCAGGCAGAGCCGCCCTCCTAGGTTTGCAATCAGATCTATCGCACGCATCTGGTTCCTTCCAGAAGGCGTACGCATTCTCTACAGAGGCTATTGCGTTACTCGAAAACAATTCCGGCAACAAAACCACACTCGTTGATAGGCTGCTGCACCGAGCAAATATATTGCTCGCACTGGCTCGTAACGGCGAGGCGCGGACAGACGCGGAACGGGCGTTGGCGATTGCGAAAGAAATTCAACAAGACGATACGCCATCTTTTCGCACGGGAGTATGCCAAGTAGCGCTGGGCAACACGCTGCTCAAGCTTGGGGAGCGTAGTGCAGCGATGGAGCAATTCACCGCTGGCATAAAGAATCTAGATGCGACCGTCGATACTACGCATCCAATCGCGCTTGAGGCGCGCAGATTAATAAAGGGTTAAATAAACCGTGACGCAAAGTAAGCAATGACGACGCGCTCGATTCATTAGAATGGGCACATTTTTCAGGGCTGCCCTAGGGTCATTTACCCAATCCATCTAACAAACTACGCTGCTCTCGTCTCATAAATTTTGAAATACTTTCGTTCTAACAGAATGGTCGTCATACACCGCGAAAAATGAGCAAATACCAACCGTTTCGCACTTCTTCAACAAGTCAATATCCGTTGCCCACCAAAATTCGCCAATGGACGCAATCTCCGTTTGGAGATCCGTTTGTGCCGCTTGTTTAAGCCTTGTCTCGAACAAGCAATATGCGGCATGGTTAGGGAAATCAAGTCGACAGTCATTGTTAATTCTCAGCAGTCCCGGCGAGACCAACGACAAAGTGTCGCTGTCATTGCTTGAAAGCTCCAGAGCTGAATCAAAATCAGAGAAATAAACATAGTCATAATTTCCCGCTGACAATGCAACAGATTCGACCATATCCCGAAAATCGCATGCGCGACGAATCTCTTGGCGAATTGACGAGTTTAAAAACAGGCTCGATTTGGGCCAGTGTTCGGCCATTTGATAAAAGTCGAATGATCTACCGTCGTCAGCCCTTTTAAAAAAGCTGTCTGGGCTAGAGAAGTAATTGCTGCTGCACACCTCAAATACCAAATCAAACGCGCGCATTAATAAGTCCTTTTGCCGTAGACCTAATTTTCACTACTCTCCACCGCAAACCCCGCACCCGAACCCGCGCCCTGTCCCAACACGCTCACCAAATACGCCATCACCTCCTGCAATGTTTTTTTCAACATCCACGGCGGATTGACGATAAATAATCCGCCGCCGCGCACCCTCGACACGCAGTCGATGTTGAATTTGATTTCGTTTCGCCAGCCGTCGATTACAACCGCCTTGCAGGCGCGGTCACCTAGATAAACGGTTTTGAGAAATTCTGATGGCGTCATATGTGAACGAGGTTGGTTGGCGAAAGGCATGTTCAGCTCATCAGAAGCTCGGACAAGTACCACCGAGCGGCCCTTGGGTTTAGTGCCTGAGTTCGCTGATGGGTTGACCCATACGGTCAGGCACAAGACGAACCCATTTAATTTCCAGGCAGATCCTCAATTAAAATTTCCTTCCATTCTCGTCTTTCATCTGGCGAATACCATTTGAGTTTGGGATCGTCAAGGCGAACCATCTCAAAACTTGTCCATGCCGTCGGCGCCAATTCAGTCACCATGTCTTTATGAAAATCAATCCCAATTCTAGTTGGATAACTCCAATGAAGATTGCCTTGGCCGCATTTAATTCTGCTATTGCCAGCCCCGAAACCAAATGCGCGTCCTAGTCCGTAAAACGGGGCCTTACGATATTCAATACGTTTAATCCTATCTGCATTTGCTTTCAAAGCGTTGCCGTCAATTTCCTGTTGAATTACATTGGCAGTAGCCCAAAAATTTTCATCTCCAGATACAAACGCTGTGGATGCCTTTGCGTCATTGCCGCGACGAAAAGAGATAAATTGAAAGGCGCAAATAGTGTTCTTGTGCCGCGCTAGAATAATGCGTCCAACAGGTTCATCAACCCAAGCAAAGCCTACAATTGCTTTGGTGCGAATAATCCGCTCAGCCTGCTCTATGGGCGGAGGGCTTAGCTTGCTGAAGTCTTCGGATATAGCGGGCACAAGCGGTTCCGCCGCCGAAAGCAGACTTGTTTGAACGACGACAACAAAGGCAATTCTGCTAATACGCATTTCATTCTCTTTCGTGCGGTTTTTGGAACGTCTTTGCAAGTAAATTCGTCTTGGGCCATTCTTCAGGCAGATGGCATTGCGCGAGTTTGAACAATCCGCTGAACATCGATATTGAGTTTTCAAGTGACGTCGGGTAAAGGTCGAAACCATATGTCGAATTTCTCAAATTGGTCACCCGATAGAGGGTCAGTTTTCACTATTCTCCACCACAAACCCAGCCCCCGCGCCCTGTCCCAACACGCTCACCAAATACGGCATCACCTCCAGCAAGGTTGTTTTCAACATCCACGGCGGGTTGACGATAAATATTCCGCTGCCGTGCATGCCGAAGCCATCGCTGTCGGGCTGGCGAACGGTGAGGCTCACGTGCAGCCAATTCTTCGCACCGAGGCGCACCAATTTATGCGGCAATTGGCGCGACTCGGGACGCGATAGCTGGGGATACCAAACCACATAAACGCCGGTGGCAAATCGCGTCAGTGAATCTTCCAACGCAGCAATCACGTTGCGATAATCGGCCTTGTCTTCATAGGATGGATCGATCAAGACCAAGGCGCGACGTGGCGGTGGCGGCAGCAGCGCTTTGATACCGGCGAATCCATCGGCGCATTTGACCATCACACGGCGCGGAAATTGCCGAAAATTTCCGTGCAAAAGTTCAGCGTCCGCCGGATGCAATTCAAACAATCGCAAACGATCCTGATCGCGCAAGGTCTGCTGCGCAATCCAGGGCGAGCCAGGATAGGCTTTCAATTTTCCATCGGGATTAATTGCCCGTACCAGCTTCACATATTCCGCCAGCGGTGCCGGTAATTCTCCACGTTCACCTAGTTCCCACAAGCGCCCAATACCATCCACATACTCTGCCAGCTTGGTCGCATAGCCAATATCCAGCGAATACAGTCCCGCCCCGGCGTGGGTATCAATGTAGTAAAACGGCGTGTCTTTTTGCCCGAGATAGGCGGTCAGTTCGGCGAGGACAAAATGTTTGAGCACATCGGCGTGGTTGCCGGCGTGAAAGGCGTGGCGATAACTGAGCATGGTGCTTCAAGTTTCTTTACGTGAATGGATTAAGTGAATGGGTTAATTAACTCAACCCCTGAGCCGTGAAAGTCTCCTACATTGCGCGTCACGACAGTCAACCGATGGATAAGCGCAATTGCCGCGATTTGCTTGTCAATGGGATGCTGGTT